>JABDKS010000975.1 GCA_013002105.1 Pirellulaceae bacterium
ATGCCCAATCAGCTCCCCAGGGAATGAAATAGGCGCGATCGTCGTGCTTAGGACTGAAATACACGTAAAAGTTGTTTTGATTGGAGCAATAACCATCCCAAAACCCAGTCAAGCTCTCGATCGTCCAGTATCGAATGAATGAATCCAGATCAATGATCTTTTCCAGTTCTTCCAAATCCAAATCACCACCACCGGCCAACAAATCGGTCAGTCGCTGGAGGTCACTTAAATCATTTGTGTCATCATTGTTTTTGACTTCGATCCGATCGATGGTTTGCGGATGGAAGTCGGTCAGGGTGCCTTCGTAAAGATTGCCAGTCTTGTCGTCGAAAGCGCGTTCGAGAAACGGGTTCTTGATGGATTCAACGTTCGAGTAGATGCCCAGGTTTTGACCATTGACAGTAACATGCGCCCAGTTGGACCGTGGGGCCGGATTACCGGCTTTGCGAAACAGTTGATAGACCAAGAACTGGCTCATCTGCGATCGGTCTTGCTTGTTATTGTTCAGTGTCAATCGGCTGAGTCCAGCGATCGGATCTTGCTGGACAAACTGGTCGAACTTGATTTTCAAGGACGGTCGTTGCTGGTCGGAGGATCCGATGAAGCCTTTCTTCCGAACTCCAACCGACGGAATTTTCTCACCATCAATCCACAGGTCTGCCTTGAAATAGGAATAGGGGTTCTCGCTGGGCAAACCGCTGAACGCTGCCGCCGGATCGCGAGCTTGGCGACAAAGTTCGCGCCAGTCTGCCTGATCCAACTCCAAGCGAATTTCAACTAGCCGATCGGGCGCCAATAAAACGTCACCGTCGATCGTCTTGGCGTCTGTCGCGGCGATTGGCCATACCAACAGCACGACCATGAATCCGTTGATGATGCGATTGTGCTGTAAACGAGCCACAGCGGTGAGAACGGTCATCTGTTTCAGGCGGTAATGGGGTGCGGGGCGATGGCGAGAGTTGCTGCATGTCGACTTCGGTGCCACAGCAATTGTATCTCATCCCGCCGCACAGAGTGCTCTGACTTTATCGACTCCGTGCGGCCAGCGGTGTGATGTCGTCACCCCAAGTCCCTATCGACAAATCCGCCGCCAAGAGTCGGCAAAGCTCACCACATGGATTGCTTCGCTAAGTACGTCCGGCACAACGACAAACAGAGCGTCCGCCCAAGCGGCGATCGCAAAAAAACCACGTCGGCAGCAGTGAATACCGAAACCGTTATGCGGGTCTGTTGTCTGACTTTGTTTGGGTGCTGATTCGTCCGGTTGCGGGTGACTTTTGTTGCTGGCAAGCGGACCGGACGCCTTAGTGGTACGTTACCGATTGGAATCTGAATTCACGCCGACGAAAAACTGTCTCTCGCATCGCGAAATCATGACCGAAACAAACGACCTGAAGCCGAATACATTTTTTATCGAGGTCTCAGGAGCCGGCCTTCCTGAGGTCGATGGGCTGTTTGTTCCTTCGACAGCTCCGCCTGTGAAGTCGGAATCGGGAACGGTATCAAGTTTGGGATACTGGAATGGCAAAATGGCATGGGATCGTGCCGACGGAAAAAGTGCTAGAAGCCCAGCACTCTCTTATTCCAACAGTTACAAGTCATGGCGGATCTGTCGACTCGACGGTCACCTTGCCTATGACATCACATGCGAGGACGAACTGCCGCCGACCGATAGAGAATGGCACGTCTACAAAAAAGGTGTTGCACCTGCTCCGCGCGTGGTGCTGCACCATTACGATCCCCGGCAGCCTTGCCCTGTTCCAAACGTCGTGTTCGTACTCGGCGGACCGGGCGCTGGGAAAGGAACGATGTGCGAACTTGCTGAGTCACAACTCGGTTGGACTCATCTTTCGACCGGAGAGCTGCTTCGCGCCGAACGTCACTCTAAGGGTCCCAATGCGGACACAATCGAAAAGATCATTGCGGCAGGCCAGTTAGTTCCTAACGCGATCACGGTGACGCTGCTGAAAAACGCGATGGAGACGGTGACTCGGACGACGGGACGAAACAATTTTCTGCTGGATGGTTTCCCCCGCTCGCTTGACAATTTAGAAGGCTGGTATGAGATCTTCGGTCGCGATGCCGAACTGCCACGCATGTTGTACCTGGAGTGTCCTTATCCCGTACTTGAAAAACGGATCTTGGGCCGTGCCAAATACACTGGCCGATGCGACGATAATGTCGAGAGTCTGAAACTGCGGTTCGACACATTCAAGGAAGAGACACTGCCGATCGTTGAACTTTTTAAGAGCCAAGGCAAGTGTATCGAAATCGACACGGGTCAGGATCGACAGAAAGTTTATGATCTGGTCAGCAACCATCTTGCAGAGTTCACCGATTGTAAATTGGCTGCCAAACCGTTGTCGCCCAGAGCGGAAATGTTACTCGGGTTGAGGCCGTTTCCCAAGGAAGAGAATTAACCGCCATTGGTATACCCAAGTTCGCGGTCAGACCCGTTTCAGATTCAGCGCGGCTACCACAATCGATCGAAGAACAAGACCGACGGTCGGTGTCGCATTGGGGCCGGCGACGCCCAAGCCCGATGAGAAAACGGATCTGGGTGATGTCGTGGTTTCTTCATCGAATCGTGAACAGTCGTTTCGACCGTATCCCAAACCAAGTGTGACCGAACAGGATGGATCACTCGCAGCAACGGGCTCATCGAAGTCGCCAACGGACGGAACTTCTTAGGCCATCCTGCTCGAACTGCATGTTCACCTGCAGCGAATCGACGCGGTTCATCAAACCGAAAGGTTGATCCGGATCGAACGGGGGCTGGCGTTGTCGATTTGGTTGACCGTAGTCGGCGCTGATCAATTGATAGTTCGACCAAGTCCATTGATCGTCCGCTAATTCCCTGGGATAGAAACCGAACAGTCGTTGATGCTCCCTGGCGGCCGCTTCGACGCTGACGGATCCGCTGAGCATGAACGGATAGAGGCGACCGAGACCCGACATCACGGCGCGACGGTTACCATCGGCTGCGGCTGCAAAAAGTCCGGGAAGTTGCTGCTTGCACGCTGACGGATTCGCTTGCAACATCGCCGCATTCAACTCCGCCGGGAGCACACTGACGACGTGATCCTCGCTGGACCATGGAATGTTGCGAATGACCAAGTATTTACCAGCGACTTCCACGCCATAGCGGAGTTTGACAACGCCAAACAGATCCATCGTCCAGACCCACTGATCGAGATCGCCCACTTGGTAGAACGAAACACCAAAGTCTCGCGTCCGACGTTCCGGGGCGTTCCCGGCCAGGGCAGCTTGACGAAGGTATTGAGAGGTACGCTCGGGAGATTTAGTTTCGACCATAATACTGCAGGGACGCGTCAGCATCGAAAGCGCAACGGGTAACATCAGCATTTGGTTTCCGCTGCCCCGTAGCACGTCGCCGCCAAATGCCCCAAAAACGTCGCCGCTGCCCATCGCAATAATCGGGTCCGCGTCGAAGACAGCAACATGCACACTGGGACCAAAGTCATCCATCATGGCGGGGCTCGCACCGGAGTAGCGGGTGAAGAACTCCGAGAAATTGCCGGCGATTTGCTGCCAAGCCTGCTCTTTCAGATTCACGGAAAACTGCAACACGGGCGCTGGCTGGACGATCGGAACTGACAGCTGCGTTTTGTCATCCTGGTGTGCCAACGACATCTGCAGTCCGTTGTAAATCGAGTTGTCGACCAGCGGCAAAATGAAGGTCGATAGTTCCAATTGATCCGAACCAACATCGTCCAATCGAACGGCAATGGGATCGAAAAATCGTCGCCAGTATCGCGAATAGTTCTCGACGTATTGACGATAGGCTTCCGCTTCTGCGGGGGTCACTTTTTGAACGGGGACATCCGGAAGTGTTCGCATTTCCGGCAAAGTGCCATATCGTTTGCTACTGACCATTCCCGTGGTGTCGATCGATGTGCCTTCGCTTTGCCAGCTTTCAGGAAGATGTCCGCTGCGCACCAAATCTGGCATTGAATCTGCATGGGCGTGACCGTCCAGTCGTGCCAAGAGCGATCGGGCTGTAATCGCTTCTAGTTTTGCTTTGGCCAATATACGACGGCGTTGCCCCAGCTTGACTTCGGGACCGACGAGTCGGCGGACGAACGGATCTGAGAAATAAGCATAGATCCGAGTTGCATCGGAAACCTCCAGTTGCATCAGCATGTATCGAAATTCGGAACTTACTCCAAGACTGTTCTCGCCTCGGTTTTGATGCAATCGGACAGATTGCTCCAATTCGCCGCGATGCGTACTTGCGAACAGCAGATCATCGCGCAGCGCCATGTACGCCGATCCGCCGGTTGTAGTGGGAAGTTCCAAGACGGATTCGGACGATAGCTCGGATGCGCCGAGCAGTCCGAGTAGTTGACGCAGGAGTTGTGGTTGCCGGAGCCTTGCGACCACGGTCACATCGGTACCGTCAATGAAAAACAGATCCGGCGCGAACAACGCAATTTCACTGGTCATTCCTGACGTCAGGACCGCATCGAGCCAATCGCGATTCATCCCAAGTCGGGCGAGATAGCGCGACTGGAGATTGTATTGGAGGCAGTTGCCTGTCAGCACGGTTCCCATACTGGCGATGAACGGTGCACCGGTGTCCAACAACGCAGGGATCGATTCAGGCTTGCCGATATAGACAAAGAATCGGTCCGCCGGAACGAAGTTGGCCATTTCAAGGCGACCGCCTGGCTGACCGTCGAGCATCTCGTCGAAGGGATGCGACGTCACGTCGACACCCTGGAGTGAATCGACGTCGACCGTCGCATCTTCGTCTGAATTCGTGACTGTCAAGTTCTGTAACTGCAGAGTTTCTTCGACCGCCGCGCGCCCACCCAAGATCGAGAACATGGATAGATTGCGCGGTGGATCCGCTGGCGAATCAGCGACTGCAGATTGGTCCCAAACGTTCAACACGCCACCGCCGCCCGCCATCATGTAAGGTTGCCATGCGAATCGTCGGGCATCGGTGACGGATTCTCGGACTTCGTCAAAGGGGACACTCGATCCATCGGAAGTGTCCCAGCGGATAGACAGTTTTTGTTGAAGTACCTGATTGGATGCAACCAGTCGCAACGGGTCAGCGATCTGTTTATCAGCGACCAAAACAATTTTGTATGGCAGAGTCGGCTGTGCCGCAGCCGCCTTCACTGCGTCACGGTTGACGATGGGACGAATTTTGACTTGTTGTGCCGCAATCAATTCGGGGTCAATCTTGACGCGCTCGCACCTGCCGT
>JABDKS010000984.1 GCA_013002105.1 Pirellulaceae bacterium
AGTTCCAGTTTGCTCGCTGAAGTCTCAGCGACATGCCGCAAGGAAACTCTTGATCACGCGACGTTGCTGGGCGTCGAATTGCTCCGTGGCGGGAAGCCGAAATTGGTGCAGAAATCATGAAAGTCAAAGACATACACATCGACGGTTTTGGCGTTTGGTCCGGACTGTCCGTCGACGCGCTGCCCGAAGGCATGACGTTGTTTTACGGGCCCAACGAAGCCGGCAAGACCACGCTGATGCAATTCATCCGGTCGATGCTTTACGGCTTCACCGATGAGCGTCGTGAAAAATACTTGCCCCCGGTTTACGGCGGTACGCCTGGCGGTGCCATCCGCGTGACCGGACCGGGCGGTGGCTACCAAATTCGCCGCCATCATCAACTGACCGACAAAAATTCAACCGGTCAGTTAACGGTGACCGGTCCCGATGGTCTCAGTCAGGGTCAGCATCGTTTGAGCATGTTGTTGGGCCAGATCGATGAGCCGATCTTTACGAATGTGTTCGCGATTGGCATGCGCGAATTGCAGGAACTCAGCACGCTGGACGACACGGCAGCGGCGGACGAGCTCTACAAACTCTCCAGCGGGCTCGACCGCGTTTCGTTGGTGGATGTCCTTCGCTCTCTGCGGGGTGGCCGAAAAGAATTGATTGGAACCAGTCGCGTCGAAGACGATCCCGATCAGAAAAAGCTGGCTGGATTGATTCGTAAGCGTGAAAAATTACGAGACGAAGTACAGGATTTGACCGGCAATGGTCGACGCTGGAGTGAACTTGCGTCGTTACGCCGTAGTCAGCAGCACGAAATCGAGCAGTTGACCGAACGATTGGGCGTTTGGGACCGCGAGTCGCGCTGCGTCGAAGTCGCCACCGGCGTCTACGATTCGTGGTGCGAGCGGGGAAAATTGGCTGAAAAAATTGCGGTGCTGGAAAAAGAAGCTCAGCCGCCAGATGAAGCGCCCAGCCAGTTATTGCAAATCGAAGCGATGATGCAAGAACGTCGCGAGAAACTGGAGGAAGTCAAAAGTAAACGCCGAGCGATCCGCGAGAAGGCCGAACAGTTGCCGATCAGCAAGCGGATGTTGGATCTGCAAGGGCGAATCGAGGCAGCAAGCGAACAGGCGACTTGGGTCGAAGCTCTGGAGGAGCAGATCGAACGGCTTGACCAACAAATCGAGAAAGCCCGCAATCAGCTTGCCGCCGATGCGGATCGACTTGGAATGGACGACGTCGACAGCGAAACACTGATCGAAGGGGACGAAACCCAATTACCCGATCTTTCGCGGCAAACGTTGGCAGCACTTGCCGGTCCGGCCAAACGTGTCAAAGAACAAGCATTTTTGCTAAAGCAGGCTCGCAACGAGGGAATGGACCACAAAGCTCGCGCGGAAAAGTTGGGTGACCAACTGAAGGTAACGCTTGATCGTGCGCACGCGTCGGATCTGCAACACGCGATCCGCGAAGAAAACGAAATGATCAACACGCTGCGTCATCGCGCGCAGTTGGGCGAGCATATCGACAAGCTGAAACGTCATTACCGCAGTCTCGAAGAAGAATCGGTGGATCTGACCACCGCCGAAGCATTGCCGTTGGACCGGCTGATCCTGTTGTCCGCCCCATTCATCGGCGGCGGTCTGGCCCTGACCTACGGATTGGCTCATGTCTTTGGCGTCGACTGGCTCCTGACCTCCGAACCCGATCCGACGTGGGGTATGCTTTACATCCTGTTCGGATTGATGTCGCTGCTGGTTTACTACTTTGGGCGACAACATGGCCAACGTTCGACTCTGCTGGACTTGGACGACTGTGAACGGCAGATCGACACCCTGCGACGCCAGATCCGCGAAGCAGAATCCGAGCGTGAGGAAGTTGATTCGGGTTTGCCAACCAGTGGACAATCCATTGAGTTGAGGTTGCGGGAATCCGAGCAGTTGCTGGTGGATCTGGAAGCTTCGCTGCCGACCTACCACGCTCACGAAGCTGCGATGCAAGCCTATAAATCTGCACGAACACGTGCCAGTTTGGCTTCCGAACGATTGAAAGAGGCTCGACGGGGCTGGACGTCTACACTCACGCGATTGGGATTAAGTGATTCGATGTCGCCGGCGAGCGTGCGAAAACTCAGTGATGGGTATGAGACGCTGCAATCGAGTCGCCGCAGGTTGTTGGAGTTGCAGGCCGAGAAAGAGCAACGTCGTCGTGAACGGCAAACGCTATCCAAGCGGATCGAGATGCTGTACTTGGAGGCGGTCGAGTTAAACGAAGAGGCGGCTGAGCGGGTCGAGGGCGAAGACGGCGGCGAAATCGCTGCCAGTAGCGTTCCACGGCGTTCGCACAAAGGTCCGCTGGAACAACTCAATCACCTGCACGAAGAACTCGCGCGGGCTCAGCATTGGATCAAGCGACGACGCGATCTGAAAGAGGAAGATCAGCAACTCAAACGGTCCCAACTTGGTCACCATCGTGCCATTCAACGTGGTGAACAGCAACGTCGCGCGTTATGGGCCAAATGTGGCGTGGCGACTCCCGAACAGTTCTATCAAATGGTCGACAGCAAAGCCGCCCTAGCGGAACTTCGCACCCAACATGACGAACTTTCCAAGCAGATCCGATCCATCATTGGTGCCAATGTTCAGTACGAAGACGTCGAGCATGAAATCGACGGCGCCTCTGCGGGCGATCTGGAAAAGCGTTGGGAATCGCTCACGACCAAAATGTCCGAAACCGAGACTCGGATTGCCCAGTTGAGGACTCAGCAAGGTGAACTCGCCAATGAAATGAAGCATTTGGGCGAGGACAACCGACTGTCAATCGCGCAATTGGAATTGGGGTGTTTGGAACGACAAATTCAAGCGACCGCTCGCCGTTGGCAAACCCTGGCGATGGCCAGCACGCTGATGGAAGACGTCTGTGGAACGTTTGAACGCGAGCGACAGCCTGAGACACTCCGCGAAGCCTCGTCGTTCTTGAATCAATTGACCGATGGCAAGTACACACGCATTTGGACTCCGCTGGGAACGAATGCGTTGAAAATTGACAGCCACGATGGCAATGCGTTGCCGTTGGAAGTCATGAGCCGTGGGACACGCGAAGCCGTGTTCATCGCATTGCGACTCTCCTTGGCCGCGGCATACGCACGTCGAGGTGTCATGTTGCCACTGGTTTTGGACGACGTCTTGGTCAATTTCGATGGCGATCGTGCTGTTCATGCGGCACAGACGCTGAAAACGTTTGCCGAATTGGGACATCAAGTAATGATGTTTACCTGTCACGAGCACATCGTCGAAATCTTTCAGGAAATCGAAGTCGAGGTTCGGATGATGCCGCCACAGGGTGAACCGGGCCGCGCTACCGTTCTGGAAGCCGAATACGAAGAAGAAGTTGAAGCATACGAAGACGCTGAAGCAGAAGAGGAAGAAGTAGAGGAAGAGGAGGTGGTTGAAGAATTAGAAGAAGAGGTGGAGGCAGAGGCCGAAGAAGTGGTCGAAGAAGAACCGGAGCCGGAGCCGGTGGAGGCCGAGGTGCAAACGCCCGAGCCGCAAATTGTCTACGTCGAAAAACCAAAACCAAAACGACGGCCCAAGGCGAAACGCAAATCGGTACCAAAACCCAAACGAGTGGCCGAACCGGTTGATTACGACGAACCAGAATACGACGAACCAGAGTACGCCGATCCAGAGCCTATCGAACCAGAATACGCCGAGCCCGAATACGTCGAGCCGGAATATATCGAACCCGAGTATGTCGAACCGATGTTTGTCGAACCGGCGGCGCGTGCGCCGATCGCGCCGGCATGGTTCGAGACCACTGAGTCGGCCGAAGAAGTCATCCCGACTGAACAACGTGCCGCCAACACGTTACTTGCCGCCCAACGGGCGCTCGATGCGGAAGCGGCCCGGGCGATGAATGTCGATGCCGAGATTCCCGAGGACGTTTGGAACCGGAGCGGGTCTTGGTGGGACGGTCACCAAGTCAAGATTTCGTAGACGCCAGATTGCAGTGCGAGAAATTGTCGCTGCAGAAGGGATGGCGTCTATTTCAGTTTGATCCGACACAGGTAGCTGTCGGCCGTCACGTACAATGTCTTCTTGTCGTCACTGAACGTACAGTTGCTGGTCCGCTCGCCGGTAATCAGGCGCCCGATTAGTTTACCGCCGGGCTTGAGGACATAGATCCCACCGGGTCCACTGGCAAAAATCGTCCCGTCCGGCGCGACTGCCAGTCCATCGGGCAGCCCGGGAAACTCTTTCATGTACTCTTTGGCATTGAGCATTACTTTGCCTTCGCCCAACGATTTGTCATCCTTGATCGCGAATGTCATCCAAATTGGGTTTTCCGGATCACTTTGGGCGACGTACAGGGTTTTTTGGTCAGGTGAGAGTCCGATGCCATTGGGCCGGGTCATTTGTTTGGTCAGCAACGTCAATTTGCCGTTGGGATCGAGCCGGTAGACACCACAGAAATCAAGTTCGCGGCGTGGGTCGTTTGCCCGTTCAGGCAAGCCGTAAATAGGATCGGTAAAATAAATCGAACCGGCCGAGTCGAAAACAAGATCGTTGGGGCTATTGAGACGGCGGCCTTCGAAATTGTCGACCAAGGTTCGCTTGCCGCCGCCGCGAGTCAAAACACTCACGCGACGATCACCATGTTCACACGCCGTCAGTCGGCCTTCCGTGTCGAGAGCCAGACCATTGCTGCCAGGTTCCAGGCCGTAATAGGTGTTGCCGGTGTATCCACTGGGTGACAAAAACAATTCGGCACCCCTGGCAGGTGTCCAGCGGAAGATGCTGTTGCGAGGGATATCGGAAAACAGCAGGTAGCCGCCGGTTTCATCTCCGACCCAAACCGGACCTTCGGTCCAAGTGAACCCACCGGCAAGCACTTCGATCTTTGCATCGGAGGCGACGTACTTGTCAAATTCGGCGTCGACTTTTTCGATCCGTCCAATTGTCGACGGTGTCTGGCACCAAGCCAAAGTTGTCAGCAGAAGACCGTGGAGAGAAACAACGGCGGTACGAATGAGCAACGTTCTCATCGGGATCGGCACCACGAATGCGGAGTGAATTGTCGACTAGACCGTCGTGAATAAACCGCTGCGGGCAGTGGCGGATCGCCATGGTCGGTGCGATTGTACGGTCGGGGACATTGTACGGTCGGGGACATTGTACTTCACCGCGTGGTGTGTTGCCCGTCGTCACCGCGCGGGAACGTGACAACCATTGAGAATCCAGCAATGCGACGTTGATAATGTCGCCCGGTCACGCCTGTCCCGCGTCATTTTTCGCTTCCGGCAGGTCACTGTCTTCATCATCCTGACTTCGCAGCGTTGCCCGAGGTTTCTCGGTTACCGTCCCAGGGACTAACCATGGCCCCTTGGAGTTGACCTCGATCAGTCGATTCAATTCAGTGTTATCGATTGCTTCGACCTCCAATAGACGTTGGGTAACCGCTTCGAGGACTTCGCGGCGTTGCTCCAGAATCTCGCGGGTTTGCACGAGGGCATCTTCGATAATTCGGGCGACTTCTTTATCGATCATCTTGGCCATGTCGTCGCCATGCGTCATCTGATAGCCGTCGCCACCGCCACCTCCTGCAAGGAAAGGTGACCGAGAGCTGCGACGAAAATTGATTCGTCCCATTCGACTCATTCCGTAATCCATCACCATGCTGCGAGCGATTTCGGTACAGCGTTCCAAATCATTTTGTGCGCCGGTACTGATGTCTTGAAAAATCATTTCTTCGGTCAGCGTGCCGGCCAACAACACCTTCATGTTGCTTTCCAGTTCGCTCTTGGTCATCAAGTATCGCTCGGATTCGGGACGTTGCATCGTGTATCCAAGTGCCGCGATACCGCGTGGAATAATGCTGACCTTGTGAACCGGATCGGTGTTGGGCAAAGCGGCCGCGACCAGGGCGTGTCCGGCTTCGTGATAGGCAACGCGGATTTTTTCGTCCTCGTTCATCACGCGGTTTTTCTTTTCCAGCCCGGCGGTCACGCGTTCTACCGCTTCGTTAAATTCGTTGATGCCGACGGCAGATTTTTCCGCACGTGCGGCCAACAAAGCGGCTTCATTGACCAAATTGGCCAGGTCGGCGCCAACGAATCCGCTGGTGATGGACGCGACGTGACGCAAATCGACATTGTCGTCCAGTCGGACCTGTTTGACGTGAACTTTCAAGATCTCTTCGCGCCCGGCCACATCGGGTCGATCGACCAAAACATGTCGATCAAATCGGCCGGGACGCAACAAGGCGGGGTCGAGTGTTTCAGGACGGTTGGTGGCAGCCACGACGATGACACCGGAGTTGGAATCGAAGCCGTCCATTTCGACCAACAAAGCGTTCAGCGTTTGTTCGCGTTCATCATGTCCACCCACAACCGATCCGCTACGGCTTTTGCCCAACGCGTCGAGTTCGTCGATGAAGATGATGCAGGGCGAGCGACTGACGGCTTGCTGGAACATATCACGCACTCGGGCGGCGCCGACACCTACAAACATTTCGACAAAGTCGCTGCCAGAAAGGCTGAAAAACGGCACGCCGGCTTCGCCCGCGATTGCTTTGGCCAACAAAGTCTTGCCGGTTCCGGGAGGCCCTACCAACAGCACACCTTTGGGGATTCGCCCACCGAGGGCTTGGTACTTCTCGCTGTTCTTAAGAAAGTCGACGACTTCGCGAACCTCTTCGACCGCTTCATCAATTCCGGCAGCGTCGTCAAATGTAATCGAAAGGTCTTCTTGTCCATGAAGTTTGCCGCGGCTTCGCGAGAACGACATGGGCGAACCAACACCACCGATACGACGCAACATCATCAGACCGAGCAACACCAGCACACCAATCATCAATAGTTCCGGCCAGTGATCGGCAAAAAAACGATTCGGCCTTGCGTTGTCCCAAACCACGTTGGACTGGACCAATAGTTCGTTCAACTTTTTATCTTGGTCTTCGCTACGAACGCGGATCGACTGAAAGGGAACCTTCTTGGCGACGTTGTCGGCTTTGTCGGCGTCTTCGCCGTCAATTCCTAACGATCGGTACATCACCCAGCCGGACACGACGTCATCGGCGACACTGATGTTTTCCAATGCCGAATATTCCAAGAGCACCTTGGGATTCTTGGACGATGTGACAACGATTGTGGGGATCTGTGCGGGCGAGGGGTCGATCGCATCTGTGGCAACCGCGTCTGTGTCAACCGCATCTGGGGCATCCGCGTCTGTGTCAACTGCGTCATCGCGATTCGCGTCCGAATTCGCGACTGCCTCCGCTGCGACTTCCGAATCGTCAGGCGTCAGTTCACCTGGCGACAGTTCATCAGTCGACTGTTGGGGTGCCACAGCGACTTTGGCGTGCTCGTGCAGCAATTGCTCCAGATCGGGATACCGCATTTGGCGTTCGTTGCCGCCAAATAGAAAGGCACTGAGCAGGACGACCGAAGTGACAACCGCCAGCACCAGCCAAATATTCCCGCTGCTGCGATTTTCGCCACTGCGGTTCTCTTTTTCGGGTTTGTTCTTTCGGTTGTCGTTATCAGTCATATTGGGTCCGAGGCGAAGCTTGTCAGGAAATGATGATGATGGGAATCAATCAGACGGGTCTATTATCTAGATTGGTCCAGTCTTATCAGGCATTGTTTGGTCGCCCACCACGATCGGCAACCGGACAAAAAGAGATCTCTGGTGCCGGTCGGGTCGTAACGATCCTGCAGATCGTCCATGATAGGGGCGCTGCCGAGTCTCGTTTTTGTGGGCGATACGCCATCCCGGTGCTTCATCGCGGTCCGCATTACCAGGAATTCATCCATTCGTGTCCCCAACACCCGCACCGGATCGACACCTAGGCGCTGATCAAGCGGGCGACCATGCCGCCGCTGCGGATCAAGGTTCATCGCAGGCTCCCATGGCGATGGACGACTCCCAGCAACCAGACTCGCAGCAGCCAGACTCCCAGCGACCAGTAAAAAACGTGGCCGTGCTGGGTGCAACCGGCAGTATTGGGACGGCTACTGCCGACGTGATCAACCACTTACAGAGAGTCGACCCGGATCATCAGTGGCGAATGTGGGCTGCGTCAGGCCATCGGAATTTAGCTGCCTTGACGCAAATCGCCGAGGACGCGTCGCTGCGACCCGAACGTTTGGTATTGTCTGATCCGTCAGTCGCTGGGCAGTTTCGACCCAGCGACCGACTTGGCCCCATCAAGATTTCCACCGGCCCGGAGGCCCTGGTTGAAGCCGCTCAGCATCCTGCAATCGATGTCGTTGTCGCCGCGATCGTGGGGCGTGCCGGCTTGGAAAGCACGTTGGCCGCGGTCGAAAGCGGCAAACGCGTCGCGTTGGCCAATAAAGAAACATTGGTGCTGGCCGGCCCGCTGGTGCGTCAACGATTGCAGCAGTCCGACGCGGAACTGTTGCCCGTTGATAGCGAACACTCCGCGATCTTTCAGTGCATGCGATCGTGCGGTTCGATTCCCAAGCGGTTGATACTGACGGCCAGCGGTGGGCCTTTTCGCACCTGGTCCAAATCGGAAATGGATCAGGCAACTCCCAAGTCGGCCCTGGCGCATCCGACGTGGGATATGGGGCCGAAAATCACCATCGATTCGGCGACGATGATGAATAAGTCGTTGGAGGTAATCGAAGCGCGTTGGCTTTTTGACGTGCCTGCGGAAAAGATCGAAGTCGTTGTGCACCCACAATCGATCGTGCATTCCATGGTCGAATTCGAAGACGGATCGGTGATCGCACAGTTGAGCCCGCCCGATATGCGGTTGCCGATCCAATTTGCCATGACTTACCCGCGCCGGTTGCCCTGTGGTGCTCCGCCTCTGGACAGGGCCCAAACGTGGGATTTGACGCTCGAGCCGGTCGATCGGGAACGTTTTCCCGCCTTGGATCTGGGATTTGAGGTGGCTCGAGTGGGCGGAACTGCCGGTGCGGTGGTCAATGCGGCCAACGAACAGGCGGTCGGTCTGTTCCTGGACGGCCAAATTCGGTTTACTGACATCGTTCCACGGTGCCGCCAAGTGCTCGAAAACCATACGCACGAGGCTCAACCGCCCCTCGATCGACTTTTGGATCTCGATCGCTGGGCCCGTGCAGAGACCCTGCGATCTTGTGGGCTCAAAGCATAGAATGGGGACCCGATCGTCGGATCCTCCCAAGATTGCACCCCCTGAAGCGAATCCCGGCATCCCGCGGGTTCGACAAAATAAAAAGGCATGTCCTAGATGATTATTGAATGGCTCGCTTCTTCGTTGCCGCTGGCGGATACCGAAGTTAGCTACTGGAGCACGTTGCTGTCGCAGATCTGGTTATGGGTCCGCGTCGCGCTCGGCATCGGCTTGGTCATTTTTGTTCACGAGCTGGGACATTTTTTGGCCGCCAAGACTTTCGGCGTGAAATGCGAGAAATTCTATGTCGGATTTGATGTCCCGATCCGAATCGGCCCCATCAAGTTCCCGCGTACGTTGGGCAAATTCACTTATGGCGAAACCGAGTACGGGATTGGGATTTTGCCGCTGGGTGGGTACGTCAAAATGCTCGGACAGGACGATGATCCACGCAAAGCTCAAGAAGAAGCCGATCGGATCAAGCTCGAAGGCGGAAACGAAGACGACGTCGAAGTCGCACTGGATCCACGCAGCTATCCGGCCAAGCCGGTTTGGCAACGGATGGTCATCATCAGCGCCGGTGTGATCATGAACGTGATCACGGGGGTCCTGTTTGCCGCGATTGCTTTTGGCTACGGGGTCACCTACACCCCGGCGATCGTTGGCGGCGTAACTCCCGGCGGACCGGCGTGGAAAGCTGGGATCGAACCGGGCGGACGTGTGATCGGAGTCGGTGAATACAAAGACCCCAAGATGCATTTTCGCGAGATGCGATTGGAAATTCTCACCGCCGGGTTGGATTCGCCCGATCAACCGGTCGATCTTGCTATTGAGTACGACGATGGGGTTCGACATTATCAACTGGTTACCGCCCCGCATCCGGAAGACGAAGACATTCGGATGATCGGGATCACCAGTCCCACGTCGCCAAAACTAAGTAAGCAGATCTATGCCAGCCCCGGCAGCGTTGCGGCCAATGTTTTGACCGAACTGGACTCCGGTGCACGAATCGTCGCGTTTGATTCCAACCCGATCGATGCTGACGCAATCGTGCCGGGGACGCCGCTGTTTGATTATCTGAATTCCAATCCGACGAAAACGATTCGATTGGATTTGGAACGGCTCGATGGAACCAAGCACACCATCGAATTGCCACCGCAAAAATCTCGCTCGATCGGTTTGCGATTCGCCATGGGGCCGATCGTGTCGGTCGTCGACAACGGACCGGCCGCCAAAGCCGGTATCCAAGTAGGCGACGTGATCGAATCAATCAATGGGACCGACGCGATCGATGCGTTTGGTTTTCCCATCGATGTAACCACGGCGACCGGGCCGATCCAACTGACGCTCTCCCGCGTGCAAGGCGATCAGTCCGAGACATACGAGGTCGAGTTGACGCCGGCAAAATCGCCGCAGACTTTGGAACCGACGTCTGGAATGGGCGGTGAGATCGCAATCAACACGCTCGGCTTGGCCTATCGCGCCAGTAAGACGATCTCTGAAGTGCTGACCGAGAGCGATTCGGACGCGTCGCCGCTGGCGGTGTTGAAACCCGGCGATGTCGTCCAGGAAGTCCATTTGGTGCTCAATGAAGACTTGGCCGATCCAACCAAACATGACCTGCGAGAAGAGGTCTTGGAAAAGCTGCGTGACTATAAGTTCGACAAGCCCAGCTCGCTGACCAGTTTTATCAACGCAATTCAGCATTTGCCGGTCGGTTCCAAATTTGTTGTGCTGGCTGAACGACCGCCCGAAAACACCATCATCGAAACGTCTGTGGTCGTCACAGAAGATTCACGCGTCCAATTCTCGCGGGGAATGGGTTGGGTCGCTGCCGAACAGTTGCAGACAGCCGACTCATTTGGCCATGCGTTGGCCTTGGGATGGCGTGAGGGCAAGCGGCGGCTGAACGATGTGTTCCGATTCTTGGGAATGATGGTCCGCGGTCGGGTCAAAGGAAAGCAAGTTGGCGGTCCCATCCGAATCGTTCAGATTGCAGGTATGGAAGCCGAGCGGGGGATCTCACCTCAGTTGTTGTTCTTGACGATGCTCAGCATGAATCTGGCGATCTTGAACTTCCTGCCGATTCCCGCACTCGACGGCGGGCATATGGTGTTCCTGATTGCTGAAGCGATTCGGGGCAAGCGAGTCGATGAGCAATTAGAGATGCGGCTGACACTCGCGGGCGTGCTTGCGCTGCTCGCGCTGATGGTCGTCGTGTTCTTTAACGACATCATCAACATTTAAATCAATCGCTTTCTCGTGAGCCGATGGCGCAAGCGACCGGCTCGGAGAAATGACGTCGTCACCCTATAGCCCGCGACTGGCGATAACGGCTCATTGAGTCAATCAACAAACCGGCGACGTGTCTCATTGCGACCCTGCTGGGTCCCTATGCGATCCTGCCTGTGTCACGCTGCGCCGCTAATCCCATAGCAACGCGGGTGCCGCGTAGGGATTGCTTGATCGTTCGGGCCGCGCCGCTGTGTTGGAAGGTTCCAGTGGCGTCGAGAATTGGAATTGACTGCCGTGCGCAATGGCGTTGATTTGATTCACTAGCGCAATCGCATCATCACGACGACGTGAACTTCGCAAGGTCCCGTATCGATGATCGCGATAGGAAATCGGTACTTCGATCGGACCATCCATGGTTCGTGCCGTAATGACAACCATGTTCGTCGACGTGATCCAGCCGGGTGGGCGAAAGGCGTGGAATTCGGCGTTCAAGATCGAATCGGCAGGCATCTCGTATCGATCGCAGTCGCCTTCGAGTAAAACGCCGCTGGCATCCACACGAATCAGTAGCAAGTCGGTCGCGGTCTCGAATGAGTTTTTTCGCCAACGTTCACGCGGGACCAATTCGACAACGCGGGCATTGTTTTGTTTCGCCCAGGACAGACGATCCGATCTTGTTGCAATCGCTCGACGCAGTCGTCTGCAAAGCAATAAGTTGACGGGCCATTCTGGATAGACGAACAGCAATCCCAACTGCATCGCTAGTAAAACGACCGCGAGTTGCCACGAGAACAATCCAAAGCGTGACATCAAATCGCTAGACCCCATCATCAGACAGGCGCCTAAGATGGCAAACCAAATCCAAACTGTTTGAAATAACAGCAACGCAGCCGAGTTTGACAGCAGCGAGAATCGATTCATCACCCTCATGGATTCACCGCTGTCGATCGGCGTGACGCGCGCGAGGTGGGTGGCGGATTCAGAGTGCATGGCGGTCTCACTGCGATGGTGTCGGAACCATCCAGCTTAATATGGCTACCGCCAATTCAAATCACTATTTCACGCTTGCTAAGAAATGAGCGTTAGGTCGCGATTGCGGGCCTGCTGAGTCCATCGCCGCCCACAATTCGGATACCACACTTGATAGCGAAGCCCACTGGGCCCGCCTTTAGTCGTTAATACCGCGCCACGCTCGGATCGATCTCCTGACTCCACTGATCGATGCCACCGGCCAAATTCTGTACTTTGGCAAAACCCATTTCACGCAGCGCGTTGGTCACTCGCAGGCTGCGTCCGCCGTGGTGGCAGTGGACAACGATCAAGCGATCGCGATGCTGTTCCAATTCGTCAACGCGATCTCGCAATTCACTCATCGGGATCAGGACACTGCCGTCGATTCTGGCCGTTTCGTATTCGTCCTTTTCGCGAACATCCAGCAGCAAAAAGTCATTGCCGTTGTTCTGCATTTGGGCCACCGAGGCGACGTCAGTC
>JABDKS010000988.1 GCA_013002105.1 Pirellulaceae bacterium
GCGGCAGGCTCAGCGGCCGGTTCGGCAGCAGGTTCGGTAGCAGGC
Organism: Pirellulaceae bacterium; assembly: GCA_013002105.1. The sequence goes on from JABDKS010000988.1 coordinate 46, forward strand.
TCAGCAGCTGGTTCGGTTGCTGGTTCCGCAGCTGGTTCTTCCGCTGCGGTGCTTGGCATGTCGGGTTCTGCGGGCGCATCGGGCGTCGGCGCGTCATCAGCAGAGCTGGTGTCCGCATCAGCGGATGAATCAACCGTTGCTGCGCTGTCGGCAGGAGTACCTTGGTCCGAAAGTGATGGGGCAGCCTCGTCGATGATTGGCGCGGCGATGATGGGTTGGTCGCCAAGAATCTGACCGGGTTCCAAAGGAGTTCCGTAATCGACCGAATCAAACATGGGTGCCGGTTGAACCACCATCGGCTCCGCCATAATGGTTTCGCCAATGATGACTTCGCCGGTCGCCGGAATGAAGCTACTGTCGCAACATGCCGGGCTGCTTTGGATTACAGCGGGCTGTGCACAAACAGGTGGGCACATCGAGATGACCGGTGCACAAGATGTTTCGATGACTGGCGTAACGATGCAGTTCGTCGGTACGCAGCATGGCGGTGGGCAAGTCGGTTGAGGCTTACAGCGAATTCGCTTTAACAACCAACCGGCCGAAGCCGGGCTGGTGCCCATCAACGCGACGAGGCATACAACCAACGTCCATTGACAGATGTGACGGACCTTACGTTTCATAATGTTCTTCAGCTCCTCCGCCACCATGGTGCGCGGATCGGGACGAAAACGTCAGTTGGAGGCGGTGCGCCGAGTCTCGATTCCCACTGGGAAAATGAAGGGCCCAATCCCGGGAACCAGCGAGGCCTTTAACGAAGGCCAAATTCTCGCTCACCACCTCGAAAATTCGAGCTTCCATGCTAGTTATGGCAAAATAGGGCCACAAGCAGGTAAAATGAACAAATCTCACTGTTTACGGCGACCGTGCCGGATTTGCCGATTGCCCAGCCCGAAAACTGGGCCCGGGAACTCGACTCCCCGTTGGCGGAAAAATCAGTCACACTCGGTGGGTAAGTTGATTTCGGCGTGATTGGAGCACCCCAACTGTGCGAGCAGCGGATTTCAAATGGCCATGCAAAGCAACCGAATTATCCCAGCGGAATCGCATTCATCTGAAAACCAGCCTTAATTGAGACACTGCGGTTACGGTCGCGATCGTCTCGCTCAAGCACATTGACGGCAGACCGTCGTGGAGGCCGATGGTCGGTTTTGCGACCGAGCGATTTTGTTTTTGCCGCAGGGTGTTTTTCGGGGGCACATCGCGTGGCGAGATTTGCGAGAGCGGAAAAGTTGGGAGCAAGGAAGTCGGGAACATAGAGGTCAGGAACAAGGAAGTCAGGAACAAGGATTGTCCACCCAAGTAGTTATCGTCGGCCACGCTCCACGCTTTTTTTTTCGTGAAGGTTCCACCTGTTTATGATTCGCCTGCTACAAGGCCTGTTTGCGTCGATGAGTTTGGAGCGGAAATGTCTGCTCTTTTTTGGCTCTGCGCTTTCCGTCTTGATGTGCTGCGCATTCTTTGTCGTGCAAAAACTGGGCAAGGAACTGGTGAAGAATACGACGCGTCAGCGAGCGCAGGATTACGGCGCAGCCGAGCTGACGATGATTCATGCCGATGCCGCCTGGGCCTTGGATTTGGCCGATGATTCCGTCACTTTAAAAAGCAACAACGTCAAAGCCCAGCGAGCGCTGTTCTTAAACCAAGAGATCGAATTCACGGTCTTGGGGCTGGAAGATCCGATTCGCTATGACAACCTGCCGCCAACCGCTCCGCCGGCCGACGAGCATGAGTTGCAGCGTTTGAAGGATCTGGAAGTTCAGTTTCGAAATCAATTGGCGCGGCGGATCGCGGAAGATCGACCCGACGTGACCCGACCGTTGGATCTGGGCGAAAACGAATCGATGAGCCGTATTGGTCTTGGCACAACGACTCCTGTATTTGCAGAGCTTGGGCCAGTCGACGATCGCTACATCTACTACAAACCCGTCTTTCCCAAAACGACGTGCATTCCCTGCCATCAACCTGTTGGCGGTTCGATTTCTATGTCACCGGACATGTCGTCGGTGGACGAAGACCCCATGGCATTGGCATCGCAGTATCCATTTCGCGTGATCCGCGTCAGCATGCCTTATCAGGACACGCAAGAAACAACGACTTGGATTCGCGCGATCATCATCGCGTTGGCCATGTTGATTGTTGCGGTGACCTTGTTTGTGCTGCACGCAATTGTCCGCTATTTGGTGCTGCAACCGCTCTACCACCTGCGCGATGTCAGTGACGCGATTACTCATGGTGACACCAATCAACGGGCATCGTTGGATACCGAGGACGAATTTCGAGAGCTCGCCGATGCGTTCAATCGGATGCTTCGTCACCTAACCGAAACACAGGATCAGATTCAAGAAGTCAATCAAGAGCTCGATGGGCGGGTCGATCAATTGGCTCAATTGAATCTGCAGTTGTACGAAGCCAACCGGCTCAAAAGCGACTTCCTGGCCAATATGAGTCACGAGCTACGCACGCCGTTGAATAGCATCATCGGATTTTCCGACGTGCTCCGCGGGATCGACTCGTTGAACGACAAGCAACGTCGCTACGCTGAAAACATCCAAAAGAGCGGTCGCCTGTTGTTGGAGATGATCAACGACATTTTGGACTTGGCCAAGGTCGAAGCAGGCAAGATGGAGATCCGCCGCAGCGAGTTTGATCTATCACGTTTGGTGTCTGCGCAGTGCGATATGATTCACGCGCTGTCGGAGGAAAAGAACATCTCTGTGTCGGTCGATGTACCCAATCAACTACCAATGGCGTTTCAGGATCCCAACAAGCTGGGTCAGATCATCAACAATCTGTTATCCAACGCCATCAAGTTTACGCCTGAGGGTGGAATGGTCACCGTTCGTGTCGCCGATTTATTGGACGGTCGATTTCGGTTGCAGGTGACCGACACCGGTGTGGGAATCGCGGAAGAAGATCAGTCGATCATTTTCCAGAAATTTCGACAAAGCCGAAAAGTGCTTGACGGCGAAGGGCTGACGAGGGAATTTGCCGGAACGGGACTCGGATTGTCGATCGTTCAAGAGCTTGCGAAGCTGCTCGGGGGACAAGTCGCCTTTGAAAGTGAACTGGGGCGCGGTAGCACGTTCTGGGTGGTACTGCCTTGGCGACTGAGTGACCACAAGCCCATCGAACTCGCGTCCGTTGTGGCGACCGAGTCGGATGCGGCCGCCCCGACCTGACTGCAATCGTTTTTGACGATGATCCATCCATCCGCTCTCACGCGGCATCGGCTCCACGGTCCTTCCTTGTCGCGAAAGGCTCTGGGTCGCTCTTCTGGGTCGCACTCCTGGGTCTTTTTACCGGGACTCCATTCTTTCGGCTCTTTGCCTTGGTCTCCCAGCGGCTTGTCAGCCCGCTACAATCACCCGGTTATCTGTTCCTGACGATCGGAAATCGTGATGAAGAAAGTGGAGCTCTTTACCGATGGCGCCTGTAGCGGCAACCCAGGGCCGGGTGGTTGGGCTTTCATTTTGCGGTGCGGCAAGACCGACAAGGAGCTCGAACGTAGCGATGGTGAGCCCGATTCGACAAACAACCGAATGGAGCTCACGGCGGTGATTCGTGGGTTGGAAGCGTTGTCCGAACCCTGTGAGGTCACGCTTTATGCTGACAGCACCTACGTGCTACAGGGAATGAAGTCCTGGATGGCGGGATGGAAAAAGCGTGGTTGGAAACGCAAGGATGGATCCAAGTTGGTACCAGTCAAGAACGTCGAACTCTGGCAAAGGTTGGACGAGTTGATGCAGGAGCACACCATTCACTTCGAGCACGTCAAGGGCCACGACGGTCATATCGAAAACGAGAGGTGCGACGAACTGGCCGTTCAGGCCTACCAGAGATACCTGCCCAAACGATGAAAAAGAGGGGTCCAAATCGGGTCGAAAACCGGGATTGTTTTCGCACCGGAGCGGATTGCCCCAAAAAGCGGTTTTTCTCGATCAAAACCACGCTTTGCGGTCTGTCCCCACGGTGCCCAAAACCGTCTTAAAAAGGTAGAATCCCCGCATTGAAACGCCAACTCTTTTGGCTCCTTTTTTTCGTCTCTGACGCAGGTCTCCATGAGCGACGTCCCCACGCCGGAATCCAGCCCGGAATCTTCTCCCAGTTCCACGCCTCCTGCCGCCAACGCCGAATACAACCCCGAGGATTTGCAGCACCTTTCGGACCTTGATCACGTCCGCAAACGTCCTGGCATGTACATCGGTGATACCGCCACGCGCGGGTTGCACCACTTGGTGTACGAAGTGGTTGATAATTCAATTGACGAAGCAATGGCGGGGTTCGCCAAAACGGTTTCAGTGATCGTTCACACCGACGGCAGCGTCACCGTCGAAGATGACGGGCGCGGAATTCCGGTCACCAAGCACGACGATTTGTCCGCCGAAATGGACCGCGAAATGAGCACCCTGGAGGGGGTGATGACGGTGCTTAAATTCGGCGGCAAATTCGAAAAAGGGGCTTACCAGACCTCCGGTGGTTTACACGGCGTCGGTGTGACGGTGGTGAATTTCTTGAGCCAATGGGCCGAAGCGGAAGTCAGCCGTAATGGGTTCACATGGACTCAAGAATACGAACGCGGCATCGCCACCGGACCGGTCAAGAAAGGCCGCGCCACAAAAAAGACCGGAACCAAGACAACTTTCAAAGCCGACAACCAGATTTTTAGCGTCACGAAGTTCAATTTCGATACGCTGTTCAAACGTCTGCAGGAACTCGCGTTTCTTAACAGCGGCGTCCGCATCAAGTTTTTGGATGAACGCAACGGCGAAGGGGGTGACTTTCTGTACGAGCGAGGAATCGTCGAGTTCGTCGAGCACCTCAACCGCGCCAGCGACACGTTGCACAGCGACGTCATCCAAATCATTGGCTCAAAAGACGGTATTCAGTACGAAATCGCGCTGCAGTACAGCGTTGAATTCACCGAAAACGTGCAATCCTATGTCAACAACATTCACACGATCGAAGGTGGTACGCACGTTAGTGGTTTTCGATCGGCTTTGACGCGGACGCTTAACAATTACGGTAAACGTGAGAACTTGTTTGCCAAGACGGCGCCCACCGGTGATGACTTTCGCGAAGGATTGACTGCCGTTATCAGCGTTCGCGTTCCCGAACCGCAGTTCGAGGGCCAAACCAAGACCAAGCTGGGTAACAGTGTGGTCGACGGTATTGTCAGTAGTGGTGTAGGCGAGCAGCTGGCCAAGTACATGGAAGAAAATCCACGTGTGGCCAAGACGATCGTACGCAAAGGCCTGCTGGCGGCCGAGGCTCGCGAAGCAGCACGTAAGGCAAAGGATCAGTTACGAAAACGCAAGGACGCCCTGGGCGGCGGCGGATTGCCCGGCAAGCTGCGAGATTGCATCAGCAAGAACATGGAGGAGTGCGAAGTCTATCTGGTCGAAGGTGATTCGGCCGGTGGATCGGCCGAAGGTGGCCGGATGCGAGATTTCCAGGCGATCTTGCCGCTGCGTGGAAAAATCATCAATGCCTACAAGAGTCGCGAAGCCAAGGTACTCGAGAACACCGAAGTTCAGTCGATGATTCAAGCCATCGGCACGGGAATCGGTGCCGATCAGGATCTATCCAAACGTCGCTACAACAAAGTCATCATCATGACTGACGCCGATGTGGATGGCAGCCACATCCGCACGTTGCTGCTGTGCTTCTTTTACCGTCAGATGTACGAATTAGTGGCTAAAGGTCACGTCTATGTCGCGCAGCCGCCGTTGTTCCGTGTGCAACATGGAAAGTCTCGGTACTACGTGCAGACCGAAGAAGAAATGAAAACGCAGTTGCTCGATCGTGGTTTGAACGACACGGTGTTTGAGAGCGAGGATGGACGCCGGGTCGAAGGCGATATGATGCGATCGCTATGTACAACTCTGGCCGCCATGGAAGACGCAATTGTGGCACTTGAGCGACACGGTGTCAGTTTGCGTGCGCATACTCAGCGAATTGATCCGGTCACCAACAAATTGCCACCGTTTTTGTTGACTTATGGAAACGCTGAGTATTGGTTCCAAGATCAAGAGGAAGTCGAAAAGCATCTGAACGAGCACAAACTGACACTCGACAATGAACACCAAGCCGGTGATGGCGAAATCAGCGACGAGGACGCAGCCGCGGCGCAGCAGGAAGCCGAGCAGGAGGGTAAGACGGTTGCTCATTTGGCCGAGTTACATGAAGTACGCACGATCAATAGCGGATTAAAAGATTTGCAACCGCTTGGCTTCGGCGTGGATGATTTGATTCCCGCCGACCGGACCGGATCGACGACCGCTCGATTTGAATTAATTCGCGGTGACGACAATCGTCGTGCGATTGAGGATCTGCGCGGTTTGCTACCCGAAGTGCGAGCGGCCGGTGAAAAAGGGCTTACCGTGACCCGCTTTAAAGGGCTGGGCGAAATGAATGCCGAAGAGCTCCGCGAAACGACACTTGATCCTGCGAACCGAACGTTGATCAAAGTCAATCTGACCGATGCGGGAGCGGCCGATGAGATGTTCCGACTATTGATGGGTGACAAAGTCGAACCACGCCGCGAGTTTATCGAAAAACACGCGTTGGATGTGCGAAACCTGGACGTCTAGAGCATGCGAATTGCTTCAACGGTGCGACCGCCGTGTTCACCGTAGCCCACTTCACCAGGGCATTTCATCGTGTTGCATACTAGGTGGGGTTGCCTTAGACCCGGCAAGGTTCCGCAGGACAGGTTCCGAAGGACAGGTGCTGGATCAAATGAAATCTTGATCTACTTTTGATTCCAATCTCGCGACTGGCGTGTCAGTTGACCCGATCGCCGCTGGCTTTGATTTCCGCTCGCATCGCTTCGATTTTCGTGATCCATTGCCGGGCAATGGATTCGAGCTGATCGAACTCTTTTACAAAGCTCTGGTCGGCAACCGATTCAGCCGAACGAGATTTATTCTCCAGCTCCGCAGCAATCTGAATCTGTGATTCGGGGGCAACGTACGCCAGGCACGACTTTAGAGTGTGGATGGAATTGGTCAGTTGCGAGTGGTCGCCACCTTGGAGCGATCGACGGATTTTGGTCAGTAGGCTGGGGACCTCTTGCAAAAACGCATCGCAAAGTGAAACGACGATTTCGGGGACGTTGCCGGCATGGGTGCGCAGGCGGTTTTGCCAATCGGGTTGTCCCGCTGCGTTATCGACGTGGTCCAGCGCGTTATCAGCGTTGGCAGAATTCAAGAGAACCCCCTTCGTTACTGTTGGGCAGGTCTATCGGTGACGGTCTACCGGTGACTGAGCGTATCTGGCCGTCAGATTCAGAATACCAGTGTACGGTTCCCGCGCCGGTGGCGTTGGATTGGCGTCGACGGTTCGCGATTGAGACGGTTGCCATGACGGCAAAAAGGCTTGCGGTAGCGTGAAAACCAACAATCCGAACAGACCGCAAAATCGTCAGAAAACCCCCATCGGGGTCCGTTGAATGCTAGCTGTGACGGTGGCGGCAAGTCCTTTGGTGCCCGGCCTGCGATCGCGACGATGTCCGCTAAGCGGGATTGCAGACGTCGATAGAAACAGACGATTTGCGATGAAGGCATCGCTCTTGATTAGGGGGAAGACCTTCATTCTGCGCCATCGAAACTAACACACCAGAACAAATCCGCAGGTCGTTATTGGAACAATCGATACAGCCATCACCCCCAGAGCCTCCTCAAGCATTACTTAATCAGAGTTTTTTGACTCGAGCAATTCGTGACATACGGTTTTGTAGAGGAAGTGAGTCAGTTCGCTGATTCACTGCCGGAACGAGACGGAGCACTGCGGTGTGAAGTCGAGTTTCGGTCAGCCCAACTCCCTGACAAAGGCAAACCGCTCGCAAGTGCGGGACGCAAAGTCACGGGTCCGAATGAAGCGGGAACTTGTTCACGTTTGTTTCGGATAGCCGGATCGCCAACGGGATCCGCGACGGTAGGAGCATTTATTCTGCCCGAGCGAAACCAAGGTGCGTCAAAGAGAGTCGGAGACGAGGCTGCCCCCCGATGGGAACCCATTCACGTTGAATTGGCCCTTAGTCATCGTCGAGTTTCGGCCATTTGGTCGTCATTCAACCGAAGAGAGAATAACCATGAAGAACTTCACAAACAGCATCGTTGCATTCCTGAAAGAAGAAGATGGCCCAACAGCAGTTGAGTACGCCGTCATGCTTGCTTTGATCGTCGTCGTTTGCTTGGCAGCAGTTGGTACCATCGGTACGAACTCGAAAGCTAAGTTCGAAGAAGTTGGCGCTGCAATCGCTAACTAATTCGGCTTCGCTCCTTGCGAGCGATTTCGACGAAAAGAATCTCGGCGTCATGCCGATGCGAGCTTCGGCTCGCATCGGTTGCGTCGGGCTTTTTTCATGTAATCGCCACTGGGACGATTGCAATCCTCCGACCGACTTTCCGTTGCGTCACCATTCCTCTCACCGCGAGAGGCCCACCTGATGAACTATCCACTCCTGCCTGCCGATGCCGCCGCCTATGCGTGGCAACTGTCTTGCTGCCTCGTGACACTCCTGTTCGCGATGTTCAGTTGGATGATCGGACCACGCTGAGAGCCCACCTGAACACTCGAGCTTGCAAAAGCGATTTCGCTTGCGCGACTTCATTGAAAAAACAACAACGCACGTATTTAACACTCCACACGGGGATCGAAAACGATGGAAACGCTAATCCAAGGCATTACCGAAAACTGGACCGTTTGGTTCGTCACCGTTGTACTTGTGGTCGCTGCTGTGATCGACGGTGCAATCCTGAAAGTACCAAACTGGTTGACCTTTCCCTTTATCGCGATGGGATGGATCCACTGGACGATTCAATCCGGGATGAGCGGACTTGGATTCAGCCTGCTTGGAACATTCGTCGGCATGATATTATTGCTGGTCCTGCGTAACGTTGGCGGCATGGGTGCTGGCGACGTGAAACTGCTCGCCGGAGTCGGAGCTTGGCTCGGCGCGATCGTCACTTTGTGGGCATTTGCTGCTACGGCAATTGTTGGCGGTGTGATGGCACTCATCATGATTCTCCGCAGCGGTAACTGGCACAAGCATTACGCCATGGCCTATCAGATCATCGAAGAGTGGAAAACGATTCGCAAACCGTCAGAGCTTTCTAAGATTGCCCGAGAACGCAAGCCCACGATGTACTTGCTGCCATACGGTATCCCCATGGCCATCGGATCGATCGCATACTTTGCTATCGCTGGAATGCTGATCTGATTCAGCTCAGAAACCGATGTTCATCGGCATGACCGTTGACCACCATGGCAAGCTTTAACGACTAGGCGAGGGTATCCGAATGGGGTGCCCTCGCCAGTCATGTTGACCTTAGCCCGAACGGGGACCGGGTTGCAGTGATAGGGTTTGCTGAACCGAATCTATCAGAGACGCAATAGATTCCCTCCGTCGAGACAGGGGGAACAATGATTCAGACACCATTTTTGGCCTGCCAAAAACACCATGCGAAATAAATCACTATTCCTACTGATCGCCTGCGTGTGCGGCACGGTTGCCGCCATCGGTGTCGGCCAGTGGATGCAGGCTCAGAATGGCAAAGGTGTGATTGAGACGGTAGAGATCTTTGTCACCGCACAAACGATCGGCGCTCAAGAAGAGATCACGGCCGACAAGATCCGGCTGGAACAGTGGCCCGCCGACCGCGTACCACAGGGTTCCACCAGTGACTTGAAAGAATTAGAAGGTCGCTATGCCAAACAAATGTTCTTGGCCGGTGAGCCAGTCATGCCAGCCAAGCTGATGAATGACAAAGACGACGTGATCGTGCCTAAGGGTTTCCGCGTCGTTTCGATGAAGGCTGACCAGAACAGCGGAATCGCAAACTTGGTCAACCAAGGCGACCGAGTTGACGTCGATGCATACTTCACCAAGAGTGATCTGTTTCCTGAAACCAAAAACATGACGATCCTGACGGGCGTCAAAGTGTTCGCCATCGACGGAAAAACACGTCGTGACGAAGATGACAAACGAATGAAATCTGCTCGCACGATCTCGTTGTTGATTCGCAAAGCGGATCACGAAGCGTGGGTGCTGGCACAAAAGAATGGTGAGATTTCCTTGTCGCTGGGAAGCCCCGGCGACGTCCAAGACAAGGCTCCTGAAGGCGAAGCGAGTAGCCAAGCAAAAGAGTTTCTGACCTGGATGGAAGACCACCGAGCCGAACAACGACGGTTGGCTGCCGAAGCACGGGCACGAGCCGCAGCCGAACGTGAAACGGAAGTCGAAGCCGGCGTGGTCACAACTGGCAAACGCAAAGGCGTCTTTCGCACAACCAAATTAGAAGCTGGACGCATGATCGTGTACGAGTGGACACCCGGTAATCCGGTTCCCACGATCGTCGCAGACACAGGCCCCGGCGAGACGACTGTTGACACGGATATCGATAGCCTCGATCCAGTTGACAAGCCCCAAGGAGCTGACGATTTCGATCATCTCAATGGACCCGAGAGCCCATTCTTTCAGCCCGGCGAGTAAGCCTGACCGAAACGAATGCAAACCGAACAGATGCAATGATTTTGCTGAAGTAAATTCTTTACGACTACCGAACGCGAAAGAGAAATCTTCCCCGATCGATCGTCGTCAAGAAGGATGAAGAAACGACCCAAACTAAACCCGTTACCCGCACGGACCCCAGCTAGGTTTCAGCAAGGATGTTGAGACTGTAACTGGTATCGGATGAATCCGATATTTGGTCCCCGCAAGGATGCTCCCGCGATGGAAACGACCCGTCCGACGGCGAAACTCGCCGCGCTTTCACTAGTTGCCTGCTTTATTGCTGCGACTGCCCTCACGCATGTTCAGGCAGCCGACGCGATCCAGCTGACCTCTGCCGACTCGGCAGCCAACCATAACATCAATCAGTCGGTTGAACGACTGGAGATGCTGGTTAAGAGCAGCCGGATCCTGACTCTTGAGGCTCGGATCCCCAAGTTCCAAGTGCACAATGAAGAAGTCATTGGTGCGACACCGGTTTCGCAAAACCAAATTCAGGTCTTTGCCAAAACGCCCGGTACGACCCAACTGAATCTCTGGGATACCGACGACAAGCTCTACACCATCGACGTGACTGTCCTGGCTGACGCTCGCGAGGTAGAAGGCATCCTGAGTTCGCAACTGCCGCTGGCAACACTCAAAGTAATGCCGGTCAACACCAGTGCGATTGTATCGGGATACGTCACCAGTGCCGACGACGTTGATCGTGCGGTCGCCATCGTCGAACAGTACTATCCAACGGTCGTCAACAACATCAAGGTGGTCGGTGTTCAGCAAGTCTTGTTGCACACACGCATCATGGAAGTATCGCGCACCAAGCTTCGCGATCTCGGGATCGACCTGGCAATCATCAACAATGGTAACTTGTTGGTTAACGCACCAGGTAACCTGATCAACGCACCGTTGACCACACTGGCCGGTGCTGTTCCAGAGTCGGGAGCCGCCAACGTACGAATTTTTACGGGTGAATTCGAAGCATTGGTCAAAGCGTTGCGTCAGGAAGACCTGATCAAATTCCTTGCTGAACCAACGGTTGTCGCGACTCACGGTCGTCCAGCACGATTTACCGTCGGCGGCAAAGTACCGTACATCGTTCCCTCGGGTGACGACGCCGTCACGATCTCCTATGAAGAGTTCGGAACTTCGGTTGATTTCCTGCCATTCGTTGTCGGTCCCGGCCGAATCCGATTGGAAGTTCGCCCAGAGGTCAAAGAGGTCGATGACTCCAATGCGATCGAAGCATCGGGCATCATCGTTCCCGCCTTCAGCCAACGCTATGTCGAAACCGCTGTCGAGTTGCAAGCCGGTCAAACATTCGCCATCGCCGGTCTGCTGCAAAGCCGAACGGAATCGCAAGTCCGTGCTACGCCGTTCTTCGGAGAACTGCCCTACATCGGAACGTTCTTCCGCCGCGTGGGCGAGCGTCGCAACGACATCGAATTGCTGATTACCGTTACCCCTGAATTGGTCGACGCCATGGACCCACACGAAGTTCCCTGTGGTGGTCCAGGACTGAGTTCGACGTCGCCCAACGACAAAGAACTATTCCTGAAAGGTCACATCGAAGTACCCAATCTGCTCGGTGGCGACGGTTGCACACCAAGTGCTCAGTGTCTTGGTGGCAATTCAGCTTACCTGCTGCAAGACCCAACAAACAACTCTGGGTCGGCTCAGTACGGCGGCGTACCACAAGCGACACATCATGTTTTACCACCTGGAGCTGTCGTCCCCGGCAGCGAACCAACAGTGGTTGGAGAAGGCATCACGATTACCGCACCTACCGAGTGATGTGATTGACTGGACCCTGAGTTTTCCAAAGTGAATTGAAGACAGCACTGAACTGGTAAAGAAACGCTATGAGCAACGTCTTGAGAATCGCATTGGTTGACCCCAATGACACCTCACGAGAGTCCGTGAAAGCGATGCTCTTGGGGATGGATACGGTCTGGCTGGAAGCTGATTGTTCGCGATACGAGTTCTACTCCGACGTGATCGAGCAGACGTCACCAGATGTGGGGGTCGTTGCACTGGATTCCAATCCGGAACAGGCCATTGCACTGATTCAACAGCTGTCCACTGAGGCGCCCGACACGGCGATTTTGGCCGCTAGCGAGAACACCGACGGTCATCAAATTCTGCGAACCATTCGCGCAGGGGCCAGCGAGTTCTTGACGCTGCCACTGTCCGCCGAGGATTTGGCCGGTGCATTGTCCCGTGTGGGACAGCAAAAATTTGGTTCAACCGAGGGCGGGACTCGCTCTTGCGAAGTGATCGCCGTGGCCGGGGCAACCGGCGGTGTTGGGTCGACCAGCACGGCCGTCAATCTGGGCTGTATTTTGGCCGCCGATTCACGCAACAGTGTCGCCTTGCTTGACTTGGATTTGGCATTGGGCGACGCCGATGTCTTTTTGGATGCCATTCCTGATTACACGTTGGCCGATGTGGTCCAGAACATTTCACGGCTGGACATTCAATTGCTGAAACAATCGCTGACCAAGCACAGTAGTGGGTTGTACTTGCTGCCACGACCGGTGGAATTGCACGATACGTCGGCGATCACCGAAGACAGTGTGCGAAAGGTCATCGGGCTGATGAAGGCGTCATTTTCGCACCTGATCATCGACCTGTCCAAAACCTACAGTAGCGTCGACATGGCGGCGATCGAAAGTGCCAGTCGTGTTGTCCTGGTGACTCAACTTGATTTGCCATGTTTGCGAAACGTCGTCCGCTTGATGATGAGTTTCGAAGAAATCGAAGGGCTTCAAAGCAAAGTCGAAATTGTTGTCAATCGGGCCGGCCTGGACTCGGGACAGATCAGTCTCAAAAAGGCCAAGGACACTCTGGGCCGCGAGATTTTTGCTCTGTTGCCAAACGACTATCGAACGATGGTCGAAGTCAGAAACAACGGTGTGCCATTGATCACACAGGCTCCCAAAGCAGCGATCACGCAAGCGATCCGAGATCTGGCAGCTAAGTTGGAAGGCGACGAGACCGAAGAAGAAATGCAAGAAAGCGGAGCAGCAGCTTCGTCGAGCAGTTGGAAGAAATTCTGGCCAGGCGGCGCGAAGTCTTAACCGAGGATCATTCGCTGATTGATTCGACCCAACGAATCAACGATCGGACCATGACTCCGGTCGCGCCCGCATCGCGATGATCCAGCGGGCTGTCAGCAAACGCGGGACCAGCGATATCGATGTGCACCCAAGGCACGTCGCCGACGAAATTCTCTAAGAACTTCGCAGCAGTGATCGCTCCGCCCCAACGCCCTTCGCCAATGTTGCGAATGTCGGCGACCTTACTTTTGACTTTGTCATCGTACAGGTCATACATCGGGAGTTGCCACGCGGGCTCCCCTTCGGCGTGTGCTGCCGAGGCAATGGATTCACAGACGACTTGCTGATTGGTCATCAAGCCCGCGACTTCCGTTCCCAATGCCACCATGCAGGCACCCGTCAGCGTCGCCAGGTCGATCATGGCTACCGGTGTGTGACCAATCGCGACGTCCAACGTGTCGGCCAAGACCACACGGCCTTCGGCATCGGTGTTCAAAATCTCAATCGTCTTGCCGTTGCGCGTCTTGATGACATCCCCAAGCTTGTAGCTGTCGCCACTGACCATGTTCTCAGCCAGCCCACAAAAGCCGATCACGTTGCGCTTCACGCCCAGTTCTGCCAAGGCACGCATGACGCCAACGACCGTCGCCGCGCCAGCCATGTCGCACTTCATCGCTTTCATGCTTTCACTGGGCTTGAGCGAAAGGCCACCGCTGTCGAAGGTGACTCCTTTGCCGACCAATGCGACGGGAGGTTTGGACCCGCCGCCGTTGTGACGCAGAATCACCAACCGTGGCGGCTTGGACGATCCCGCACCAACAGCCAACATCGCTCGACAACCTTCTTCCGCCAGCTTTTTTTCGTCCCAAACTTCGACGTCCAATCCGACACTCTGGGCGATTTCGGTGGCCCGTCGAGCGAAGCTTTCGGGATAGATCACCGACGGCGGTTCGTTGACCAAGCGTCGCGTATGATTGACCGATTCACCAATCACTCTGCCACGATCGATTTGCACTGGATCGATGCTACTGAAATGGATCGCGTCAGGGACCTTGATGCGAGGCTCGGAGACATAGATCGCTTCTCCCTCGCAGCCAAATAATGCGCCTGCCACGATCGCATCGTGCCATCGCGGCTTGCACGATTCGCCCAGTGCGATAATGACGCGTTTGTTTTCCTGGTCGCTGATCTTGCGAATAGCCGCCGACGCGGCCTGGAAAAATCGACCGCGGCTGATTTCCGCGCGCGGTCCCAAGCCGACCAACAGCACCATAGTGGCGGCGACATTGGATGGAGCCGCCAATAAAGTCAATTCGCCTGGCTTGCCAAGAATTTTCTTGGCGTGAATCATCCGGCTGATGCAACCATCGCCAGTCGTGCCGGTAGCAGCATCGATCTTTTGGAGCGTGCCGCTCAGTTTCAGCGAGTCATCAATGCCGACGATCAAAACATCCGCATTTTGCTCGGCAGGGTCGGTAATCGCCTGCAGTTTGGGGGCTGGCAAGGGGAGGCTTTTTAACATCACAAACGGTACCAGGGTGACACAACGTGGCGGATCAAAAAAAATCTTCGCTTCAGTCCGTTAGTCTAGCGCTACCAGGGCGGTTATCCTACCCGCCACAGACGAATGTAACCGGCCGTCAGCAGCAAAGTACCGAGTGAAACACCGAAGCACCCGAGACGTCATCAATGACCTCCGCCGCGGAGAGCGATTGATCCAGATTGACGACACGGTTGATCCGCAATTGGAGATGGCCGAAATCCAGCGACGCGTCTATGCGCGCGGCGGTCCGGGCCTGCTTTTTACAGATGTTCGGGGCACCCAGTTTCCGATGGCTTCGAATCTGTTTGGTTCGCTGGAACAAGCCCGCTATCTCTTTCGCGACACGCTCGAAGCGGTTCGACGGTTGATCGAGGTGAAGCTCGATCCGTCAGCAATTCCCAAACGACCCTTTCGCTATGCCGGAGTGCCACTGACTGCGATTCGCATGTTACCGCGATTCACGCGGCGGGGTGCCGTGACGACAAATCACTGCAAGGTGGTTGATTTGCCGCAGCTGAAATGTTGGCCCGATGACGGCGGGGCCTTTGTAACGCTGCCACAGGTGCTCAGTGCCGACCCGGCGGCGAGTGACAATTTGATGCGAGTCAACCTGGGGATGTATCGGATCCAGCTTTCTGGAAACGAATACAGCCCTGGTGAAGTTGGTTTGCACTATCAGATTCATCGAGGCATCGGCGTGCATCATCGCGCGGCGCTGGATCGAGGCGAGCCACTGCGTGTCGCCATCACGGTCGGCGGATCACCCGCCATGACGCTCGCTGCAGTGATGCCGCTTCCAGAAGGCCTGACGGAGTTGACTTTTGCGGGAGCGTTGGCAGGACGACGGATCAGGATGGTTCCAGGTGATCACGCTCCGGTCTACGCCGACGCTGACTTTGCAATCGTTGGGACCATCGATCCCCAGCAGACCAAACCCGAAGGACCGTTTGGCGATCACCTAGGTTACTACAGCTTGCAGCATCCCTTTCCGCTAATGAAAGTGGAACACGTATGGCATCGCGACGATGCGATCTGGCCGTTCACCGTGGTGGGTCGTCCTCCACAAGAGGACACGACGTTTGGTCAGTTGATCCACGAAATCACCGATCCAATCATTCCGACGGTGATTCCTGGAGTCAAAGCGGTTCATGCGGTCGATGCATCAGGCGTCCACCCGCTGCTATTGGCCATCGGCAGCGAACGTTACATGCCTTACCTAAAGGCAACAGGACCGCAGGAACTATTGACACAAGCCAATGCTATTTTGGGCAACGGGCAATTGTCACTTGCAAAGTATCTGTGGATCACCGACGACCCCGATGACTCTTTGGACATTCATGACATCGAGTCCTTTTTGAAACACGTGCTCGCCCGGGTCGATTGGCGGCGAGATTTGCATTTTCAAACGCAGACGACCATCGATACGCGCGACTACAGCGGGACGGGGTTTAACCAGGGA
>JABDKS010000882.1 GCA_013002105.1 Pirellulaceae bacterium
CGCCCTTTCAGGGCAAGATGCGGCCGTCGGTTTACCAAAACTCCGCGACAGCGTTTCCCGAAACTCGCCGTGAGCGACAGAATTCAAATGGACGAAAGTACGATGACACTTGCATCGAAGTGAAATCGATCACCATGAGGATCGGTTCGTTTTTGTTCGCGGAGCGAACAACGACTATGATGCTCATTGGAATCCTCACTACCGATGCGAGAGATAGATGAATCGATTTGTTCCTATTGTCACCGCTGTATTGATCGCTGTTCCCCTTGTGGCGAACGCCAAAACCAATCACTGGCCCGAGTACCGGGGGCCGTTGGGCAATGGACAGGCACCCGATGCACAGTTGCCCGTTGAGATCAACGAGTCAACCGTCACTTGGCAGACGCCGATCCACGGCAAAGGGTGGTCATCACCGGTCGTCTGGGACAATCAAATCTGGCTGACCACGGCGACCGCCGACGGCACCAAGATGTCCGTCGTCTGTGTCGACTTGGAATCGGGCAAGGTCATCCACGACAAAGTCGTCAGCGAAAACGTTGACCCGGCGTTTTGTCACACGATGAATAGCTACGCTACGCCGACCCCGGTGGTCGAATCAGGTCGCGTCTACGTCCACTTCGGCACGTACCTGACCGCCTGCCTGGACACCAAGACCGCGGACATCCTTTGGGAGCGCCGAGACCTGGAGTGTGATCATCACCGCGGTCCCGCCTCGTCACCGATCTTGCACGACGGAAAACTGTTCGTCGCCTACGATGGATTCGACGTGCAATATGTCGTCGCGTTGGACAAAACCAACGGCAAGACGATTTGGAAAACACCGCGCGACATCGATTACGGCACCGACAATGGCGATCGAATGAAAGCCTATTGCACCGCGCATGTGATTACCGTCAATGGTCAGGAGCAATTGGTCTACCCCAGTGCAACGGCGACGATCGCGTACACCATTGACACGGGCGAGCCGCTTTGGACGGTTTATCACGGCGGGATGAATGCTTCGGCCCGTCCGATCTACCACGACGGCATGCTGTTTATCACCAACGGTAGCGGCGCGATGGTGGCGGTCAAAGCAGACGGTACGGGAAATGTGACCGATTCCCACGTGCAGTGGGTCGCCGGAAAGAGCGTGGCAAAGAAGTCATCGCAATTGATCGTCGACGATCTGTTCTACATGGTCAGCGACGACGGAATCGCGACCTGTCGTGATCCCAAAACTGGCGAACTTTTCTGGCAAGAAAGAATCGACGGGCAATACGCGGCCTCGCCCATCCATGCCGGTGGCAAAATCTATCTATTCAGCATCGAGGGCAACATCACAACACTCAGCCCGGGACGCGAGTTCAACGTGCTGGCCGAAACCACCCTGGGTGATGGGTTCATGGCATCGCCGGCGATCGTCAACAACACCATGATCTTGCGTAGCAAATCCAAACTCTATCGAATCCAGTAAACGTGATCGTGCTGCTGGTTGACGGTCGTTCAGGTTGCTCGCTACGACGCAACGTCCGCAGCAGAGTTTTTCAAGAGCAAGTCCGGACGTTGGCGGCAGGATTGCAGTTGCGTAGCGATACGAACCATTGCCGAACCAATGGGATTCGTTAGAGGACGCTCACTGTCTCGCTGGCGGCTGCTTCTGCATCGGAAATCTCATTTGCAGCCTGTTCGCCGTACTCGCTACGCGTTTTCAGAATGTCGTCAAACCGAGCCAGGAATGCATCCAGGACGTTCGGATCAAAGTGTTGCCCACGTCCTTCTTTGAGAATCTGCAGACACTTTTCGATTGGAAATGCATCTTTGTACGGTCGCTTGGAACTCAATGCATCGAACACGTCGGCAACCGCAACAATTCGCCCTTCGATCGGAATCTGTTTGCCGGCCAGTCCGCGCGGATAACCGCTGCCGTCCCATTTCTCGTGGTGGGTGGCGGCGATGACGGCTGCCATTTTTAGAACCGGCGAACTTGTCGATTGCATGATCTTACGCCCGACGCTGGTATGATC
>JABDKS010001004.1 GCA_013002105.1 Pirellulaceae bacterium
TCATCAAGAGCGGTTCCATTGAATCTCTACGTCGCACTCAGTGGCTTGTCAAAATCAGCCTCCTTCGCAAAAACGCCTTCACCTGCAACAAAGAGTCCATGGCTAAGAAAAAGAGAACCAGCAGCGACACCGATTCGGTCGACTTCGAGTCCGCGATGAAGGAGGTCGAACAAATTGTGATGAAGTTAGAGAGTGGCGAAGCGGGTTTGACGGAGTCACTGGAGTTCTATGAGCGGGGTATCAAACGGCTGAAACAGTGTCACAAGCTGTTGCATCAGGCAGAGCGGCGTGTGACCTTGTTGTCCGGGTTCGACGCGGACGGTAATCCGGTGGGCGAGGACTTTGAGCAGGACGATGCGGAGTCCTTGACGGACAAGCAAAAGGCCAGAAGCGGGCGTCGTAGTGGCGGAGGGAAGACTAGGGCCCGCAAGAGCGCTAGCAAGGGTTCCAGCGAGCGAGTTGTGGGAGATTCAAGCGTGGACGACATGCCAGGTCTCTTCTAAACTAATCTGGGGGGATCGATAGGGTTCGTTTTCCCATCATCAACGTGAACCTGCCGATCTTCCCCCCCCAGATCTTCCCCTGCCGACCTACCCGCCGATCAGAACATTGTCCTGGTGACTTCTTCCCCGCTTCCGTCGACTGATGCATCGACCCGACTTGGTACTACCGAGAACGGGATTGATGATTTGCGTCCATTGATCGAACGGGCGCTCAGTGAAGCCACACAATTTGGTCCGGGATGTCCCGAGCGATTGGGCGCAGCGATCCGTTACGCGGTTTTGGCACCTGGAAAGCGACTACGTCCGGCTTTGGTATTGATGGCGGCCGAAGCGTGTGGTGGCGGGATCGAAGACGCGATGCCTGGCGCGGTAGCGGTCGAGATGATCCATGCGTATTCGCTGATCCACGATGACTTGCCCGCGATGGACGACGACGATTTGCGTCGTGGCCGTCCGACCGTCCACATTGCCTTTGACGAGGCAACCGCGATTTTGGCTGGTGACGCGTTGCAGCCCCAAGCGTTTCGTTATCTCAGTGAGCAGGTGCGCGACCCGGTCCGCGCTGTCGAAGCGATTCGGATTTTGGCTGCCGCGGCGGGCTGCGAACGATTGGTGGGTGGTCAGGCCGATGATCTGGCCGCCGAATCGAGTGAACAAGATGCCGGGACCGATGGCAAACCGTTGGCTGGCGGAGTCTTATCGGACGCGGATGCCGTCGTGGCCGCCCACGCCGATTCTCTTGATCTTGCTGACCCCAATTCAGAACCACATGTCGGCCCAAGCCGTAGAGGACCTGTCCGAACGCTCGAACACCTCGAGTCCATCCATCGCCGTAAGACAGGGGCACTTTTTACGGCGTCCTTGGAAATGGGCGCGGTGCTCTCGGGCGCTTCGGACCAGGCCCGTCAGTGTGTCGTCAATTATGCTGGCGACTTGGGTTTGGCTTTTCAGGTGGTCGACGACCTGTTGGACCACTTGGCTGACGAGGGTCGGCTGGGAAAGAGAAGCGGCAAAGATGCTCAGCGAGGCAAGCTGACTTACCCCGGTTTATTGGGGATAGAGGGTGCCAAGCAGAAAGCCGAGCAGTTGATACAGTCAGCTAAACGTCATGTTGTGTTATTTGAGGACGCAGCTTGGCGGTTAAATTGGTTGGCAAACTATGTTTTGGAAAGAACTCATTAACGGAATGACTGTGAGGAAATGGAATGTCCGATCGACCACGACTGTCAGGGTCAGCCTACACACCAGATGAACAACCGGAACCAGTTTTGAGTACGCAACCCCACCCGCTGTTGGCAAGCCTTGACGATGCCTTGCCATTGAAGACTTATTCGCCGCAGCAACTCGAGTCGGTGGCGGCCGAGATCCGCGACGTCTTGTGCAATTTATTGGCAACACGGACGGCACATTTTGCATCCAATTTGGGCGTCGTGGAACTTTGTTTGGCATTGCATTGCGAGTTTGATTTTCGGCATGACCGTTTGATCTGGGATACCGGCCACCAAGTCTATCCGCACAAACTGGTCACAGGACGGTACGACCAATTTCACACCATCCGCACCAGCGGCGGTTTGATGGGTTACCCCAATCCGCACGAGAGCGAGTACGACCTGTTCATGACCGGCCACGCCGGTTGCAGTGTTAGTACCGCGGTGGGTCTGCGCAGCGGAGACGTGTTGCGAGGAGAGGTCGATCGCAAAACGGTCGCCGTGATCGGTGACGGTGCCTTTCCAAGCGGCATCGTTTTCGAAGCGATGAATAACGCTGGCGAGTTGCAGGATGATTTGACGATCATCTTGAACGACAACAAAATGTCGATCTGTCCTCGCGTTGGTTCGGTGGCAACCTACTTGGATCGTTTACGGGGCAATCCGTTTTACACGGGACTGAAACACGAAGTCGTCCGGTTGCTCGATCACGTGCCCATGTTTGGCGATCCGGCTGAACGACTGTTGGCACAAATGAAAGAAGGCGTCAAAGCGGGCTTGCTCGGTGGGATGTTGTTCGAGGAATTAAACATTCACTACGTCGGTCCCATCGATGGCCACGACATCACGCTGTTACGCAAGTACATGGCGATGGTTCGCGAGATGAAGGGCCCCGTGTTGTTGCACGTGGTGACCGAAAAAGGGCACGGCTACAAACCGGCCGCCGCCGATCCCGTTTTCTTTCATACGCCGCCTGCCTTTGATGACAACGAAGGCGAACCGATTGCACGCAGTAGCGACGGATTGCCGCCGTTCACGGTTCACGCGCGCGACGCGATCAAACAAGAACTAGCCAGTGACGAACGGGTTACCGTGATCACCGCGGCAATGTGCCAAGGAAACAAACTCGAGCCGATCCGGGAACAATTTCCCGACCAGTTTTTTGATGTTGGGATTTGCGAATCGCACGCGGTTGCGTTCGCTGCCGGACAGTGCAAAACAGGATTGCGACCGATCGTTGACATCTACAGCACGTTTTTGCAACGCAGTTACGACCAGATCTTCCAGGAGGTCGCGTTACAGGATTTGCCGGTTGTGTTCATGCTCGATCGGGCTGGCCTGACGGGTCCAGACGGTCCAACCCACCATGGTCTGTTTGACATTGGTTACATGCGATTGTTTCCCAATTTGGTCGTCATGGCCCCGGGATACGCCGGAGAGGTGGCGCCGATGTTGTCGGCCGCGCTGGATCACAATCATCCGTGCAGCCTGCGTTATCCCAAGGCGTCGGCGCTGCAATTGAATCGGGTTGTCGATCCGATCCAAATCGGAAAAAGCGAGGTGATTCGCGATGGCAGCGATGGAACAATCGTCGCGTTTGGTGCGATGTTGGAGCAAGCGATCGCCGCAGCCGAAATGCTCGCTCCCGAATTGGACGTTCAAGTCATCAACGCACGATTTGTCAAACCCATCGATACAGAGATGGTCGAGCGGACCCTACGTGAAGGACGATTTGTGGTCACACTAGAAGAAGGTGCCAGGATGGGCGGCTTCGGGTCGGCCTTTTTGGAGTGCGCCAATTCATTACGATTGGACACCCGTCATCTGACCACCCTGGCATTACCCGACCAGTTCATTGATCATGGTGATCGAAATCAACTTCTCAGCGACCATGGGCTCAGCCCGATGGCCATCGCTCAAACATGTCGGGACGCGGCAGAGGTTCAAAGCGTTCAAGTCTAGCGTTTTCAACAACACCGCATGAAAGTCTCGCGATGAGTCCAGCATCTGCTGTCAATCAAGAACCCAACGACTGGATGCACGGCGATCGCGAGACGCCTCGCGTGGTCATTCTCGGAGCGCCCGATCGCGATCGCGTTCGCACCGAGCTAGAACGGTTGCGCCCATTCATCGCGGACCGAGCCGAAATCGTTGCCGAGGATCTGGAGTTTGCCCATGATTTTTCGCAGAGCGAACAAGATCTGGTCATCGTGCTGGGTGGCGACGGTTCGATTCTGCAAGCAGCGCGGCAAATGGGCGATCGGCAAACGCCGGTGCTGGGCGTCAACTGTGGTCGGCTCGGGTTTTTGGCCGCGTTGTCACCGGATGATTTTTTGAATGCCTGGCCGCAGGTTTGCTGCGGAGGGTTCGAAGTGGTCGATCACTTGATGCTACAAGCGACCCTGATTCGCGGTGGTGAAGTGATCGGTAGTCAAATGGCGCTCAACGAGGTCGCGGTATTAGGCGGACCGCCCTATCGAATTTTGGACATCGATTTGTATGCGGATGGGCTGTTGGCGACGCGATATCGATGTGATGGGCTGATCATCGCGACACCGGTGGGGTCAACCGCACACAACCTTTCGGCAGGTGGTCCGATTCTCCGACGTAATTTGGACGCGATGGTGATCTCGCCGATCAGTCCCCATACGCTGACGTATCGCCCCATGGTCGATTCCGGCAACACTTCCTTGGAATTGGCGGTCAATCAACCCAACGAATCGACCAGCATCGTGGTCGATGGGCGGATCTTGAGTAGCCTGGAACCTGGCGACCGTGTGAAGGTGGAGCGTGCTGAGCATAGTTTCAAGATGCTATCAGTTCCCGGACAAAACGATTACCGCACGTTGCGTGACAAGCTGGGCTGGGGCGGCAGTGTCAATTCCAAGAGTTCCTGATCCAAACGATGTTGGATCGATGGTTCGCTTGGTACAGCGGTTTTGATCGGCACCGATCACGAACTTCTCTTGCCATGCAACGGCCAATCTGCGAGTTTCACAGCCAGATTTGTGATTCCCGCGTACGGAGACCGTGATGGTGTGTCGATTTTCTTGGGTGATGTTGCCTCTAATGATGTTGGTGTGTGCTCCCAGCTATTCGCAAGATAGCGGGAAAGACGGCGATGATGCGACTTATCTGTTGCGGTACAACCTGTCGCCGGGTGATCAGCTGCACTACGAAGTCACCCATGTGGCCAAAACAAAAACGCGGATCAACGGCAGTGAGGAAGTGTCGCAGGTTCACACCGTCAGCAAACGACACTGGGAGGTGACACAAAAGAGTGCCGACCAGATAACGTTTGACCATATCATCGACAGCGTCGAGATGACGCAGCAGCAGGGCGATGCCGAGGAAGTGCGTTGGAGCAGCGAAAGCGGTGATGAAGCACCGAAGATTTTTTTACGCGTGGCCGAGCAGATCGGGAAGGTGCTTTCGACCGTCACAGTGAATCCTCGCGGCCAAGAAACTTCGCGAGAGAATAATGGTGGAACGAAAGCATCGCTGGGGATGGGATCGTTGACGCTTGCTCTGCCCGATGAACCGATTCAAATCGGAGATTCCTGGGCGGTGCCGCGAGAAATCAAAACGCGAACCGAAGACGGATTGGTCAAACCGATCAAGATCCGTGAGGTGTTCACGTTGGAAAAGGTCAAGACAGGCGTGGCGACTTTATCGATTCGCAGTGAACCCCTGACTCCGATCGATGATGAATCCGTAAAGGCACAAGTTGTTCAACAGTTGAGTAACGGTGAGATTCGTTTTGACATCGACAATGGTTGCATGCTGACGAAACAGCTGGACTGGGACGAAACGGTTGTCGGATTTCAAGGTGCCACAAGCTTGATGGAATACCGTGCTCGGATGAGCGAAAAACTGATTGACGGTGTTCAGCGGACCGCCAAGTTATCGAAATAGTGTCGCGGGCACGATCGGGCAATTCGGATCGCCACAGGCAGCTTGCATCGTCACTGCGAAAATCTTTTTTGCAGCGACCGCAACTGATCCGCCATGGATTCGATACGTGCGGCCTGGTCTGCGGCGGTCGCCAAGTTCGTCGCTTCTTCTGCGTCGTTATCAAGATCGTACAGTTCGACAAACTCGACAGCGTCCGGGTTCTTTGTCTCGCGTGTTTCGATGTACTTGTAACGCCCGTCGCGAACAGCGAATTGGGGGCGCGGGACGAGCTGCGGTGAGGGGGACTCGTAGTACAGCCTCTCGCGAATCTGGGCGGTTGGGTCCTCCATCACGTCGTGCAAACTTTCACCGTGCATGCCCCCAGGCTGATCGATCCCTGCCAAATGCAACATCGTGGGCAGAATATCAATGTTCGCAACCATCTGGTCGCGCCGGTCGGCGCCGATGCTCGGTCCGACAATGATCAAAGGAACGCGGATCGACTTTTCGTAGGCGACCACCTTGCTGGTCATGCCGTGTTCGCCCAGAAGCCAGCCATTGTCCGACATAAAAATAATGTAAGTATTTTCGGCCAGTCCCAACCGAGTGATTTCGCGAATCACGCGACCGATCTGCTGGTCGACTTCGTGTACCGCTGCGTAGTAACGCTGGATGTGCCGACGCAATTTCGATTCTTGTTCGTAGCCATATTCTTTCTGTGCTTTGACGTAACTGCGGGCGGTGCGAAAGAAAGGTGGCTTACCTATTAAGTTGTCATTCCAGGTCGTTGGTAGCGGCAACTCACTGGCATCAAACTTCACTAGAGAATCTTCTCTTGCCGGCCAATCGAATCGGTGATCCATGTGGGGAACTTGTGTGCAGTGCCAAAGCACAAAAGGCTGCTTGCTGGCTTTGACATCTCTTAAGAATGCGATGGATCGATCCGAGATCCATTGTTCGATGTAGGGCTTGATCACCACTGGGTCGTCGCCAATGCGACCTTGGCGGTTGTACCAGCGGCCATTGCCCGCAACGGTATCATGCCAATCAAATCCACATTCCGCAGGGCTGTTGCCGACATGCCATTTGCCGACGATTGCGGTGGTGTAGCCATAAGGCCGAAACATTTCGGGCATCAAAGGCACGCCGTCGCGAATCCGCTGGCGGCCAAAGATCGAAACACCGACCGATGCGGCATAGCGACCGGTCAAAGCGGTGGCCCGAGAGGGGCTGCAGATCGAAAGCGTGACAAACGCATTGTCAAAGACGATGCCACGACTGGCCAACGCGTCGATGTTGGGTGTCTTGGCCTGCGGGTTGCCGACGTACCCAAAGGTATCACATCGCAGGTCATCAACAAACAGATAGACAAAATTAGGTCGCTCAGCGATCGCCGATGGTATGGCAAGCAGCATCAAGATCGCAAAAAAACAAAAACGTGTTATCCGGTGAGCCATTTCAAGAGTCGTCCAAGTGGAGAGAGTCGCGCCGATCACTCATTGGCCTAACGACCACTTCCACCC
>JABDKS010001005.1 GCA_013002105.1 Pirellulaceae bacterium
CCCTTGCACCAGTTCATGGGTGTTGAAGCCGGTGCGTCTACCGTTAGTTCCAACACCACGGTCGGGCGCGAACAATGGTGCGTCCCACGGTTCTGCCAAACCGGCGGACAGCTCTGGAAAGGTTTCACATCGTGATTGGATGCATGTCGTTAATTGTTCATTGATTCGATCGGTATCCGGAGCCATCTGCTCGAGCAACACACGCAATTCGTCAGTGACTGTCTCAGGCTTCAGCGTGTCAACGCGATCACGGTACCGTGGATTGACCGGAATGAGCGGTGGGGGATCGCGGGGCACATCCGATCGAATGGCGGCGTTCTTGATCTGCGTGACTGTCGGCACGTGCGATAGTATGGGCTTGGCCGATGAAACTGATTCGGCTCGCGATCGACCAGACGCATCCGACACCGGTGACGACAAACGCTGATCTTGTTCGCAACCGACTGCCGACAGTAAAACGACTACCAAAGCGACCGTGACTATCGTTTGGGCACAAGGCTGTTTGGCAAAGAGATTCATCGCGGGTTTCTGCAATCGTCGTCTACTACTTGTTGCTTGTTGGTCGTGACCCAATAGATACGTCGCACGAACTGCCGCGAGAATAGATGTCTGCCACCAACAAACAGTGCCCGAGCATTCTATTGCCGCGAGTGTAGGACGCGCGGATTACACCGATTGTTCGGACGTCGCCGTTGCAGCGTGCTCCGATCAGACATCTGAATGACAGGCAAGACGGATTGCCAGCGGCGCAATTGGGTCAGAGGGCCGATGAATGCGAAGATCCACACGGTGGAGAATCTACATCGGTCGATTGCGTTCGTCCGAGGCAATCGTGACTATGCCAGGATGCAAGTGTGACTATGCCAAGATTTTGTGCAGCACGTTGCCATGAACATCGGTCAGTCGAAAATCGCGACCGCCATATCGGTACGTCAGTTTTTTGTGATCGACGCCCATTTGGTGCAGCACAGTGGCCCACAAGTCATACACCGTCGCCACGTCTTCCACCGCGTGATATCCCAGTTCGTCCGTCGCGCCGTGGATCGTTCCCCCTTTGACGCCACCGCCGGCCAACCAAACGCTAAAACCAAAGGGATTGTGATCGCGGCCATTGCTACCTTGCGAAAACGGTGTGCGACCGAACTCGCCGGCCCACACGATCAAGGTCTCGTCAAGTAACCCATGGTCACGCAGATCCTTGATCAGCGCCGCTATCGGTTGGTCGACCTGATCGGCCATTGCCCGGTGACCCTTTTCCAGATCGCCATGTTGATCCCAAGGATTGGGGGCGCCGCCAGCACCGATTTTCTTGGTCAGACAACTTAATTCGATAAATCGCACGCCACGTTGAACCAAGCGCCGCGCCAATAGACATTGCCGACCGTAAGCGGCCTTTTCGGTATCGGTAGAATCGATCGCGTACATTTTGCGAGTGCGTTGTGATTCGCCCGAGATGTCGCACAAGTCGGGGACCGCTGACTGCATCAAAAAAGCCGTCTCGTAGTTCTTGATCGCTGCATCGACTTGCGAGTCCGATCCGGTCTCGGCCAAAAACTGCTGATCCAATTGGCGTGCAAAGTCGATTCGTGCTCGCTGAGCCATCGTCGAGTCCGCTGGCTTGATATTTCGAATCGCTTCTCGCTGATCCGCCTTCAGGATCGATCCTTGATGTTGGGCCGGCAAGAAACCGTTGCTGAATAAACTGACACCACCGTGTGGGGGCACGGCCGATCCGCTTTGCAAGACAACGTACCCGGGCAAATTTTCGTTCTCACTGCCCAGTCCATACGCGCACCACGCACCGGCACTGGGATGCCCCATGAAAGGAAACCCACTGTGCATAAAGAAATTTCCCTGCGCGTGCTCGTTGACGGTTGTCGTCATCGATCGCACGACGGCCAGTTCATCCGCGACCGAACCTAGCTGTGGAAACATCTCGCTCACTGGCAAGCCGCTCTGACCGTACTGCCTAAAAGCAAACGGGCTGGCCATGACGTTGCCATTCTTATTGAATTGCGTTCGCTCCACGGTGACCGGCATCGGTTGCCCGTGTAGTTGCTGTAATTTTGGTTTGGGATCGAAGGAATCTACATGGGACACACCGCCCGACATGTAGCAAAAAATGACGTGTTTCGCCTTGATCGGGTGATGGGGTTGGCGGACGGCGGCATTGGCGGGCAAATGGCTGGCCGACGAGGGCTGACTGATCAATCCGGCTAGCGCAAGTGACCCAAAACCGGTCGAACAGGTTTGCAGCATTCGTCGTCGTGAGAAACAGTTCATTGGATATGCGGCGGAGTGTTGATGGATGCGGGCGGTGGCGGGACCTGAACTGACAACGGACTGACGTCCGTTCTAAGGGTTATCTCACGTAGATAAACTCTTGCAGAGTAAAGAGGGTGCGGGCTAGGTCGGTCCAGATAGCGTGTTGGTCTGTTGCGGGTGATTCGCCCATCTGTTCCAGCTTCTTGCGTTGCTGGGCGAGGCTTGTTTGCAAACGCGTGACCTCATGGCGTTGTGCCTCGCTGAGCGCCTGCAGGACTTGCGATGTCGATATCGCAGCGACATCGTTACCTGCGGAAATCGCTATTTCTTCTTTCGTCAACGCGCGATCATAAAGATTGGCTTTGTAGATCTTTCCTCGCAGCATACGGCCGTTGGTGGCGGGTAGATGTCGCACTCCGAAACTGACGATCGACTCACCCTCGCGAAATTCCAGCGGACCATTACTCTTGTAAGGCTTGCCGTAGGGTGCACCGTTTCGAAACCCGGCGACGCGACCGTCGTCGTGGTAAACGATCGCAACATGAACCATCTGCTCCTGCGCGTCGGTTTCTTGTGCCCGGTCGTCGTTAGCTTGGGCAAAGTCGTCTGTTCGTACAAATCCGTTACTGCCAGCCAGCCAATGACCGGTGATCCGTTCTCCAAATACGATCGAATCGAATTGTCGGCCGTCAGGCGTCTGGATGGTGATGACGCCCCCGCCGCGTTGTTTCAAGTCACTCAACTGTACCCAGGCTTCCAGCGTTTTTGCGCGAAGCGTCTGTTTCAACGGTGCCGATTGCATATAACC
This sequence comes from Pirellulaceae bacterium, assembly GCA_013002105.1. Next base: position 3,074 of record JABDKS010001005.1, read on the forward strand.
TGATCCGTCCACGATCAGTGCTCCCGATTCAACGCGTGCGCCATCCCGCAGCTGACCAGCCAGGCTGGAGATCAAATCGCTGGTTCCTTGCGAAAAATCCCACTTTGCGATCGGATCCGGACCACGCACTGGTTGTCGAACTCGCTCGGACTCAATCGACTGCAACAGTCGCTGACGAACCGGCTGAACAATTCCGCTGAGACGGTTTTCTATCACCATGATTTCGGATTTGATTTCGTCGTACCGACGTTTGTACTCGTCGGCCCGCGCCCTGGACTGCTTCGCGTAATCCCGCAGTTGCGAAAGTTCCATTTCGCTGGGTCGACGACCCATGGCAGTCAAAAACATTTGCTCGGCACGTTGATCGAATGTCGTCAATGATTCGTCGGCGATCAATCGCACGGCCCATTGTGACGCGTGACGAACGACCAGCGGATCATTCATCAAGGTCAACGACTGAGCCGGTACGTTGGTCACACTGCGACGCCCCGTGGTGCTGAATGGTTCGGGAAAATCAAACGCGCGTAAGAACGGATCGAGCGAATTGCGGATCACACTCATGTACACACTTCGCCGCCGATCGCCAGCACCAACGGGAGGTCCGTACAAACGATTCTCGAGTTGTCCTGATGCGGCAAAAAGCGAATCACGAATCGCTTCGGCACCTAGCCGACGCAAGTTGGCGTGGGATAGCAGTTCATTTTGCGGATCCACACTCGCGGCCTTGACCGATCGCTTGACGCTCCGTTGCCACGCCTGCGAGGTCACCATCTGTCGAATCGCTCGCTTGAATGACCAATTCTGCTGACTGAAATCATTCGCCAAATAATCCAACAACTCCGGATGAGTGGGTTCTTGGCCTAACCGCCCAAAGTTGTCCGGTGTCGCAACAATTCCGCGACCGAACAGATGATGCCAAATTCGGTTGACGACCACCCGCCGCGTGAGAGGATTTGTGGGGTCAAGTAGTTGTTCGGCCAACTCACGGCGACCACTCTGCTGCGTTGCGAAGGGCGCGGGATCGATCGCTTCTAAAAATCGACGCGGCACAATGCCGGCGGGTTGCTTGTGATCACCACGAACATAAAGCGGCCAGTCGCCGGCCACCGTTTCATCCAAACCCGGGACACGGGTGGGCACCGGAATCTCGTTTTCCAATTGGCGATAGCGACGGATCAGTTCTTGGGCGTGGGAGTTCAACTGACTCAGTTTTCCCGATACGAGACCCTCTTTCAAACAGGCATCCAAAAAGAGCGACTGGGCGTCGCTGATCGTTCCGTTCTGCCACGATACAATGGCACGGCGCAGAACGGCCTGATAATGCTCGACCAGTTCTTGTGAGGACGAGGGAATCGCCTCGGTCGATTCAAAGAGGGCCGAAAGCGTGTCGTGTGAATTGTCGGGAGCCGGGCTTCCCACTTTTTGGACAATTACACGACGCACACCAAACCAGCTGCGGTCCTCGTTTTTTGCCAGCAGCGGGATATCTTTTCCGGTCGCCAGTTCAACGTGCACCTGTTCGCCATTCCAATACGTCAAGTCATAGCGTTGCCAGCGCCATTGGCCGGGAAGATTGGTGACAGGATAGACCGTGCCGTTTCTGGGGTAATCCTGTACGACATATCGCAATCTTGCTTGTCCGTCGCCGGCTGCCAAAACCCACAACTCACTCTCACTGGCAACTTTAAAATCGGGTGACGTTAACCGGGCAGGATGTTTCTCGCTGACCAAGTGCGAATACACGCCGCTGGGATAAACTCCCGTTAACACGTCGTCGCCCTCGGGAGCAATCGCGAAATCGCCAGCCGCGACGGTTCTCTGCGCCATACCGGTGCCATAGAAGAACCACGCATCACTATCGGCCGAGCTGCCCAAGTCCCACATCCGCTTTGAGTTCATGTCGGTGGGAGGCGTCGTTCGCCAACGCTTGACACGGCCCGACCAGTCGCTTGCGAATGCCTCTACCGATCGTGATTCGACGGTCATCTTCGCAAACAATTCCCTCAGGGGTCGCGACGTGTTGGGAACCTTTCTCCTTGCGGGCCCATTTGGCTCGGCACCAGCCGTTGCAAGTTGCTCCGCGACGGCGTCAATCTGACCGAGCCAATCGTTCGCAACGGCCTCACGAATACTCGGCTTCAGCAACGCCAGTTCTTTTTGATGGAGACTTTGTCTGTCGGGCAAGTCGATTACGCTGCGCGCCGGACGGCACGACGCAAGCACACCAAAAAGCGCGTAATAATCTGCTTGGCTGATCGCATCGAATTTGTGATTGTGGCAACGTGCGCACGAGACGGTGAGGCCTAAAAAGGCTTTGGAAAAGGTGTTGATCTGATCGTCGGTGAATCGAACTCGTTCGTCCAAGGCATCGGTGGGTGCGAATCCGTGAAAGACCATTCGCCAATGCGATGGGCCGATCATCGATTCGTTGATACCCAGTTCTTGATTGATACGCGGATTCTCCAACAGGTCGCCGGCCATGTGCTCACGCACTAACTGGTCGTAGGGAACATCGCTATTGAATGCGCGAATCAAGTAATCGCGATATAGCCAGGCATTATCGATTCTGGGATCACCTTCACTGCCGTGTGATTCGGCGTAGCGGATCCAATCCATCCAATGCCGTGCCCAATGCTCGCCAAATCGTGGGCTATCGAGCAGTTGATCGATCAATTTCTCGATCACCACGGACCGCTGTTCCGGTCGAGACTTTGTAATTCGATCCGTCCACTCGACAGCTTGCTGTGCCGTCGGCGGCAAACCAATCAGTTGAAAGTAGAGTCGACGAACCAACGACGCGGGATCGGCGGGCGGCGCGGGCGAGAGTCCATGGGACGTCAGCTTTTGATCGATGAAACGGTCGATCACATGCGATACATCGTTGCCGACCTGGCCTTCGGATCGTGCCGAGTCCGGTGGTGGGACCGTCATGATCGGTTGAAACGACCACCACTGCTTTCGCCGCTCCATGACGGCGTCCCATGAGGTCGCTTTGGCAAGTTCAACCTCCGACGGTGGTGAATCACGCGGATCGACTGCTCCGTCGTTAATCCACTTTTCAAAGTCGGCAATAACGTCGTCGCCTAACTTGGGTCCATTCTCGGGCATTTCCAAGTCATCGATTTCGTGTTTCAAAATGGCGATCAATCGACTGGCCGCAGCATCGCCGGGCTTCACGATTGCTCCGCCCTGACCACCACCAATCATCGCGGCGCGATGATCCAACGCCAATTCACCCTCGGCATTGTCAACGGAATTGTGACACTCGTAGCAATGATCAATCAGCACGGGCCGAATTCGTGATTCAAAAAATTCGACTTGCTCAGCGGTCGCACCGTTTTCTGCACCAACTGCACGCAACTCTACCGAGGGTCCAATCGGTATGACCGCCCACAGGATTACAAGTACGGCAACGCGAACGATCATCTGGCTTACTTGGAACAGAGAAAGGCGAACTCAGCGATCAATCCTCGTTGCTGAGTTGCTGGGTTGCTGGGTTGCTGGCCGGAAAGGGACCCACATGGTGCGGGAAACGGCCCACCTGGAGGGTGTTTCATTCTAGCCGACGACCCAATCGTCTGCTGGTGTTATCTGGCAAGTGATCGACCGAGGGTCACACGACCTACTTAATGTCAAAATTCATGGTCGCTCGAAAGCGATTCTTATATTGCCAGCGACTGATTAGATGCTAATTTGAGCAACCCGTTCGGCAGGCACCGCGAAATCATTGAAGTGGATTGCGGCAACGGATCCGCCATCGAATGAAGTGCCCCTGGGATGACGTGAATGAGTGTCGCAAAGAAATCTCACTGGACTGTCGAAGACTCAGCCGCTTTGTACAACATCGCTCGCTGGGGCGAAGATTATTTTCATGTATCGGAATCGGGCACGGTACTGGTATCGCCCGACCGCGACCCTGCGCGGTCAATCGATTTAAAAGAGCTGGTCGACAATCTTTCCGAACGCGGACTGGGCTTACCGATTCTGATCCGGTTCAACGGCATTTTGCAGGATCGACTCACGCGGCTGCACGATTGTTTTGCCTTGGCGATCGATGACCACGAATATACCGGCGACTACAAATGTGTTTTCCCCATCAAGGTCAATCAACAGCGTGAGGTCGTTCAGCAAGTAATCCAACACGGTCGTGAATATGGATTCGGAGTCGAAGCAGGCAGTAAACCGGAACTATTGGCGGTCGTCGCGATGACCGACGCCCAGACACCGATCGTTTGCAATGGATTCAAGGATTCCGAATTCGTTCGAATGGCACTTCTGGCGCAGCGACTCGGCCGGACAGTGATTCCGGTGGTCGAAAATGTCGGCGAACTGGATCTGATCTTAGAGCACGCCGAGAAATTGGATGTCCGCCCGACGATCGGAATGCGGGTCAAGCTGGCGACGCGCGGAAGCGGGCGGTGGCAAGCCAGTGGTGGCTATCGATCTAAATTTGGGCTGACCGTGGCCGAGATGCTGGCGCAATTGGATCGCTTGCTCCAGCGCGGCATGGGGGATTGTTTTCAGCTTTTGCACTTTCATGTCGGCAGCCAGATCGGCAACATCCGACAGTTGAAGTCCGCGATTTTGGAATCGGCACGGATCTATGTCGATTTGCATCGTCGTGGAGCTGGATTGAAATACTTGGACGTAGGCGGGGGCCTGGGTGTTGACTATGACGGGACACGGAGCGACAGCGAATCGAGCGTCAATTACACAATGCAGGAATACGCCAACGATGTGGTTTTTCATGTGCAAACAGTATGCGACGAAGCCGAGGTACCGCATCCGACGCTAATCAGCGAAAGCGGACGCGCTGTCGCTGCCCATCACAGCGTCTTAGTCGTCGAGACACTCAGTGTCAGTGCTCAAGGCAACGTGCAATCGATTCCTACCAAAGTGCCCGAGGATTTCGAACAGCCCGTTCACGATTTGTGGGATTCATTCGAGGCACTCACGCGCGAAAACGTTCGTGAGTCGTTCCATGATGCCCAAGTGGCGTTGGATCTTTGCATGAACCTGTTCAGCGGCGGTTACTTGCCGCTAGAACAACGCGTTGCTGCCGAAGACCTTTATTTCGCGATCTGTCACCGCGTGCAAAGATTGGCTCGCGATCTGGACGAAGTCCCCCAAGAGTTTAAGAAACTAGATCGTATGTTGTCGGATATTTACTTCGCCAACTTTTCGCTGTTTCAATCGTTGCCGGATTCCTGGGCGATCGACCATTTATTCCCCATCATGCCGATCCATCGTCTCGATCAGCGTCCCACCCGACACGCGGTGCTGGGCGACATTACCTGCGATAGCGATGGAAAAGTCGATTCATTTGTTTGCGGAAAACGCGACAAGCACACATTGTTGCTGCACGAACCCCGCGATGGCGAACCTTACCAACTTGCATTCTTTATGGTCGGTGCCTATCAGGAGATACTTGGCGACTTACACAATTTGTATGGCGACACCCACGCGGTACATGTCGACACGCGGGATTCTGGCTTCAAGATTCAGTCGGTTGTCAAAGGTGACACTGTTAGCGACGTACTGGGCTACGTTCAATACAACGACCGTGAATTGATCGCAAAACTGCAGCACGCCGTCGAAGAAGCGATTGCCACCGGTGATATCGACAACAGCCAGGCCGGTGAGACAATGGCGTTCTACGAGCGAGCATTGGGCAATTACACGTACTTGTCGTAGCGATACGAACCATTTCATCCGTTACACTGTTGTTACACACGATTTACATCACACCAGGAAAACCATCATGGCAAGCACAGTTAGCTGGAGCTATCACCGCAAGGGCTGAACGTCCTGCAAAAGAGCGCAGGAGTTTCTTGCGAACCACCAAGTAAAAATCAGCGAAGAAATCGACGCAAAGAAAGAGCGATATGATGCTGACAAAGCAGTCGCGTTGCTCAAGGGCATGTCAAAACTGTTCGTCGCGAAAGGCAAAAAGATCACGCGCGTTGACTTAAAAAAAGACGCACCCGCCTACGACGCTCTCGCTGCGTTGTTGCTCGGTCCCACCGGTAATCTTCGAGCGCCGACACTCAAGAAGGGCAAAACGATGATCGTTGGATTTAACGATGAACTATACGACGAAGTTTTTGGCTGAACCAAGAAACCGCCGTCGCAACACGGATGGGCGTCGGTGACATCCCTAGGCGACGACAAGTCCCGATTTGCAACCGGTAGTCAGCTCTGGCTGCCGGCTTTCTTGTGGCCAAAAATCCGCGGTTTAGGGCTACAGCCAATCCGCGGTGGGGCCGCTAAAATCATCCGTGATTTCATTGTCTAGGCCGTAAAAGTGTTCGCAAAATCATGACATCCAAGATCATCTACACCCACACCGACGAAGCCCCCGCACTGGCAACCTATTCACTGTTGCCCATCATTCGTGCCTTCGCTCGCCCGGCCGGGGTCACGATCGAGACCAAAGACATTTCGCTAGCCGGTCGTATCATTGCGAATTTTCCCGATCGCCTGACCGACGACCAAAAACAAACCGATGCGTTGAGCGAACTGGGTGCGTTGGCAAAAACGCCCGACGCTAACATCATCAAACTTCCCAACATCAGTGCTTCGATCCCGCAATTGGTCGCCGCGATCGAAGAGCTGCAAAGCCACGGATACGACATTCCAGATTTTCCCGAAGAACCCGGCAACGCTGCGGAGCAAGAGATTCGCGACCGCTACGCCAAGATTCTCGGCAGCGCTGTCAATCCTGTTCTGCGCGAAGGCAATTCGGATCGTCGCGTTGCAGCACCGGTCAAAGAGTTCGCCAAGAAACATCCTCATTCAATGGGCGCTTGGAGCAGCGACTCGAAGTCTCATGTCGCCCACATGAGCGAAGGGGACTTTTTTGGTAGTGAGCTTTCCGTGGTGATCGACCAACCGACCAAGGTGCAAATTGAATTGGTCAGTAGCGCCGGCGACGTGTCGGTCTTGAAATCCGATCTTGAGTTGCAGGCAGGCGAGATCATCGATGCGTCAACGATGAGCCGCCAGGCACTACGCGATTTTTTGGCTCGTGAGATCGATGCCGCCAAATCAGAAGACGTCCTGTTATCGTTGCATTTGAAGGCAACGATGATGAAAGTTTCGGATCCAATCATCTTCGGTCACGCCGTCACCGTTTTCTATAAAGACGTCTTCGATAAATACGACGACGTTTTCGACAAACTTGGCGTCGACGCCAATAACGGAATCGGTGACGTCTATGCAAAGATCGAAGAACTACCCGCCGATCAGCAATCGGCCATTAAGGCAGACTTGGAGGCGGTCTACCAATCCAAGCCAAAACTGGCGATGGTCGATTCCGATAACGGAATCACGAACCTGCACGTGCCCAGCAATGTAATCATTGATGCCTCCATGCCTGCTGCGATTCGGGCATCAGGCAAGATGTGGGGACCGGACGGAGAACTGCACGACACCAAAGCCATCATTCCTGATCGGTGCTACGCCAGCGTCTACCAAGCGACGATCGAGTTCTGCAAACGCAACGGTGCGTTCGATGTTGCCACGATGGGCAACGTCTCCAACGTCGGCTTAATGGCCCAGAAGGCCGAAGAGTACGGTTCGCACGACAAGACATTTGAAATTCCACACGCGGGCGTTGTACGCGTCGTCGATGCAGCGGGCAAAGTACTGATGGAACACACGGTCCAGCCCGGGGACATCTGGCGAATGTGTCAGACCAAAGATGCTCCGATTCGCGACTGGGTGCGATTGGCGGTCAGTCGGGCACGAGCGACCGGATCGCCAGCGATTTTCTGGCTCAGTC
>JABDKS010001024.1 GCA_013002105.1 Pirellulaceae bacterium
GTCGTACGCCGGAATAGCCAAACCTGTCTTTCTTAACCGAGTACCCGTGCCCGTGGACATGAAACCACGTTTCCGTGTTCATTAACTCCGGTAGATCAAACGCAATGACGCCGGCATTATCCGACACAAAACGAACGCCGTGCGTCGTTCGCAGTTCCACCAGCGGTACGTGCCAACCGTTGTCCGAATCAATGACCTGAATCCGGCACGGTTCGAATGCGACGACCATCTGCGGCTCAGAAACGCAGAGCCATCCGGTCACCCTAGTCAGCAGCAGACAACAGCACGGGTGGCGGACAAACAGCACCATAGAATCCTTTGGTAAATCACAAGCGAACAATCGGTATATTGTATTCTCGATCCAACCCAACGTGTCGCCGCCAAATGCATCGCTACCGCGTGAACATCTCACCGGTCGTCTATTATGTTGCGGACGATCAACCAACCACGTCCCTCAAAAGGAATTTCAGATGAATCGATTTGCAGGCTCCGCATTCATCGCGTGGTCGGTCGCTGCATTGACATCGTGCAATGGCCTCGTCCTGGCACAGACCGGTGATATGCCAACCGCTGGTATCGCCGCGCGATATGTGAGCGACAGCGGGATCGAAAACGACGCCGCTGTCATTTTTGCAGAGAACTTTGAACAACCCACCATCGCGGCAATCGAAAAGCGGTGGGAAACGGTGCGCGGTGCCGAACGGATGTCATTGAGCGACGACGTTCCGATCGGGAGTTCCGGCAAACAATCTCTTCTGCTGTCTCAGTTAGCCCAGCACGGCACCGGTGGCGATTTGTACCGGCGACTTGGTGATGGTCATCAGCAGGTGTACACCCGCATGTACGTCAAGTTTGCAGACGACTGCGAGCCCGTCCATCACTTCGGCACCTGCGTCGGCGGTAACAACCCTGCAACGCGTTGGCCGAGTGTCCGTGCGGGGCAGCCCACTCAAAGCGACAAGTCCTTTTGGATCGGTGTCGAACCGTTCGGCAAGAGTTGGCAGTGGGACTACTACGCCTATTGGTGTGACATGCGCGGTAGCCCGCCGCGGGGTCAAACTTGGGGCAACTCGTTTATTCACGACGACACGCTGAAAGTCAAAAAAGGAAAATGGACGTGTGTCGAATTGATGGTGAAAGTAAACGACATCGGCGACACCAACGGAGAACTCGCGTTGTGGATTGATGGAGAACAAGTCAGCCACTTGGGGAAAGGTTTCCCGCGGGGGAAGTGGACCTTTGACAAATTCCTACCCGGTCAAGAAGGGTCGGCAATTCGCTGGAATCAGGACAAAGGTGATCGAGAGAATTTTCAAACGGCTCCGGGCGGCGATCCGTTCGAAGGCTTTCGGTTTCGAACCGTGGAATCGCTGAACGTTAATTTTGTTTGGTTATACCTGTACATCACCAAAGGCACGCCGGGTCACGCCAATCGCGTCTGGTACGACGATGTCGTCGTGGCGACCCAATACATCGGGCCACTTCACCGTCCCGCCAGCAATCCCGCAGCGAACGATGTTTCTCGCTGACTTTGATTTCGTCGACGACGGTCCAACGCGACTACAAACCCAACTCCTGCTTGGCCTCGACAAACTTTTCGACCGCCAGTGTCAGATCCGCTTCACTGTGCGCGGCCGATATCTGCGTGCGAATTCTTGCTTTGCCACGCGGCACAACAGGGAATGAAAACCCGATGACGTAGACGCCCTTGGTCAACATCTTGTCGGCCATCTGCGCCGCCAGTGCAGCATCACCCAGCATAATGGGCACGATCGGGTGCTCGCCGGGCAACAGATCAAATCCGGCAGACTCCATCCGTTGGCGAAAAAAATTCGTGTTGAATTCCAACCGGTCGCGGAGTTCTGTCGATTCGTTCAACATATCAATCGCACGGATCGAAGCGGCCACGATGGGCGGTGCGACCGAATTGGAAAACAAATAGGGCCGACTGCGTTGACGCAGCAAGTCGACAATCTCACGGCGTGCACTGGTGTAACCGCCGCTGGCACCGCCGAGTGCTTTCCCCAACGTGCCGGTAATGATGTCGATACGATCCATGACATCGTGATACTCGTGCGTTCCGCGGCCGTTCTTACCCATGAATCCGACCGCATGTGAATCGTCGACCATCACCAAGGCGTTGTATTTGTCGGCAAGATCGCAGATCCCAGGCAGATTCGCGATGAAGCCGTCCATGGAAAACACGCCATCGGTGGCGATCAAGCGGAAGCGTGCAGATTGAGCCTCCTGGAGTTTGGCTTCCAAATCCGCCATGTCGTTGTTGTGGTAACGAAACCGCTGCGCTTTACACAACCGGACGCCGTCGATGATCGAGGCATGGTTCAATTCATCCGAAATCACGGCGTCCTCGTTTGTCAGCAGCGTCTCGAATAACCCGCCGTTGGCATCAAAACAGGACGTGTAAAGGATGGTGTCTTCCATCCCCAAGAATTCACTCAAACGGTCTTCCAGTTCCTTATGAATCGACTGCGTTCCGCAAATGAATCGCACCGACGAAAGCCCGTATCCCCAACGATCCAAACCTTCGTGCGCCGCCGCAGTAATGGTATCGTGATCAGCCAAGCCCAAATAGTTGTTGGCACACAAATTAACGACCGGATCACCGTCACCAACGCGAATATGAACATCTTGTGCGGTCGTGATCTCGCGTTCGGACTTGTACAGACCGTTGTCGCGAATTTGCGAAATCTGGTCAGCGAGGTGTTTTCGGAAATCACCGTACATCGTGTCTCTCTTCGAACTGTAAGCTTTCGTATGAAACTTGAACTGTCAGGACGGCCATTTCAGAATCACTTTTCCACTCTGACCCGACTTCATTACCTCGAACCCCTTTTCGAATTCCGAATAGTCGAATCGATGCGTGATGATCGGCGATATATCGAGCCCTCCCTGCAGCAAGACACGCATTTTGTACCACGACTCGTACATCTCACGACCATAGATGCCTTTGATGGGCAACATATTAAAAACGACGGTGTTCCAATCTATCGCGATATCTTCGGAGGGAATACCAAGCATGGCAATTTTGCCGCCGTGACTCATCTGCTGGATCATCGACTGAAATGCTGCCGGACTGCCGGACATTTCCATACCGACATCGAACCCTTCGACCATATCGAGTTCGTTTTGAACGTCGGATAGATTTTCGGTTCGAACGTCCACCGTCCGCGTCGCGCCCATTTGCTTAGCAAGTTCCAAACGCCACGGATTCACATCGGTCACAACCGTGCTGCGAGCCCCCGCGTGTTTTGCGACCGCAGCCGCCATGCAACCGATCGGGCCTGCCCCCGTGATCAGTACGTCTTCTCCCAATACCGGGAACGTCAACGCCGTGTGCACCGCATTGCCAAACGGATCAAAAATCGACGCGACATCACGATCAACCGAATCATCGTGGTGCCAAACATTGGTCATTGGCAATGAAATGTATTCGGCAAACGCGCCGGCGCGATTGACTCCGATCCCTTTTGTGTCGGCGCATAAATGCCGTTTGCCGGCGAGACAGTTTCTGCATCGCCCGCAGACCACATGACCCTCGCCGCTAACGATCTCGCCCGGATGAAAATCGGAAACATTGGATCCGGTTTCGACGATCTCACCGACAAACTCGTGGCCGACCACCATCGGGACCGGAATGGTTTTTTGTGCCCAAGCATCCCAGTTATAAATATGAACATCGGTACCACAGATTCCGGTTCGATCCACCTTGATCAATACGTCGTTGATGCCAATCTGCGGTTCGGGAACATCTTCGAGCCAAAGCCCGACCTGACGTTCACGCTTGACCAGTGCTTTCATCATTTCCTCGAGTGCTGGACGGAAGCCGTCGATTCCGGACGCTGAGACACGTCGCAACGTCCAGTCACATCA
>JABDKS010001036.1 GCA_013002105.1 Pirellulaceae bacterium
ATTCGACTATCGGCCCCAGTTCGAGCGACGCGCCGAGTCCGAACCAGGCAGTTGGCTCCGAATCCGCTCAAACTCCCTACGCACCCAGTGGTCAGCCGGGAATCGTCCGGGCAACCAAACCGTTTCCGGTTCTCTCTGCATTGATTGGCGTCTCGATTGGGGCGGCAGTGATGGTGATGGCGCAGTGGTTTGCGCCGACATTCGACCACCAAAACGCAAATATGATTAGTATCGCGGCGGGGATTCTCACGCTGCTCTATCTTGTCGTGCTCGCCCACCGATCCGTGGCTTCACATGGATACCGCTGGCGTGTTCCGGGGGTAGTCGTCGCCGCGATTTGTAGCTTTCTGCTCTTGGTTCGCATGGATGGCTTCAGCGGCGAGATGGTGCCTCAGTTGAAATGGCGATTCGGTTCGGGTGTCCGCCCCGAACTAAAAGAAATACCCACCAGCGGTCCGACTGGCGTAGCAGTGGCAGACGATATTGACGCGAAGCAGGCGGCGGCAGACTGGCCCCAATTCTTGGGTGTTAATCGCACGGGTGTCATCAACGAGCGTTTGTTCGCGGTTCCCAATGGGATCGACGATGCGCGTGTGCTCTGGGATCAAGGGATCGGCGAAGGCTGGTCGTCTTTTGCCGTCGTCAATGACCGTGCCGTCACACTGGAACAACGCGACGATCAAGAATGCGTGACCTGCTATCGATTAATCGACGGCGAATTACTTTGGATAGTTGAACACGAGGCACGACACGAAAATCCCATGGGCGGTATCGGTCCGCGATCGACACCAACCATTGCTGAATCTCGCGTTTACACCAACGGTGCGACTGGATTGCTGCAATGTATCGATGTGCAATCGGGCGACGTCATTTGGAGCGTGGACCTGCTGGAGTTGGCGGATTGGAATCAGTTGGAGAGTGAAGCGGCCGCACCGTGGGGCCGTGCGACTTCGCCTTTACTGATCGAGTCGCTGGGGCTTTGTGTGGTCGGGTTTGGTAGTCCGGTTCAGGCCAGTAGTGTCGGCGCCGATGGAATGACCGACACGCTCAAAAGCTTGATCGCGCTGGATGCCCGGACGGGCGAAGTGAAGTGGAAAGCGGGTCGAGATCAATTTTCTTATGCCTCGCCGATTTTGATGAAACTGGCCGGACGTGATCAGATTGTTTCCGTGAATGAAAAAACGGTCAGTGGTCATGAACCTGAAACGGGCGAACAGTTGTGGAGTTTTTCGTGGCCGGGAGCGACCAATGCCGGGGCAACTTGTTCGATGGCGATTCCGGCCGGCGACGACTCACTGATCGTTGGCAAAGGTTACGGCGGTGGCAGTCGAATGATGAAGATTGTCCAGCGCGATGGAAAAATGATTGCCGAGGAGGTTTGGTCGTCCAGTCGAATTCTGAAAACCAAGTTCAATCACGCGCTGGTCCAAGGGGACGTCGCGTATGGCATCAGCAACGGATCGTTACAGGCCGCACGCATCTCGACCGCACAGCCGCTTTGGACGCAACCACGTCGTTCGCGGTTTGGGCAAGGTCAGGTGATTTTGGTGGACGACGTGCTGGTCGCACAAAGCGAGGATGGTGATGTCGTGTTTGTCTCGGCCGACGAGACGGAGTATCGCGAGTTGGGACGTTTGCCGGCGTTGCAGTCAAAAACGTGGAATATCCCTACAATTGCCGGTCGGCATCTGCTGGTGCGAAACGATCGCCGTGCAATTTGTTACCTCTTAGAGGCAAAATAGCGATCATTCGCGGTCTGGCTGCTCGGTCTGGCTCTTCAGGAAGCGGACATTGAGACTCTTTGACGCGATATAGTAAAGAGTCAGTGTCGGCTTCTCCCCACCCATTGCGGCGATCTCAGCCGGGGTATCTCTTCCAATAGGCCTGGAATTTAAGTCATGAATGTTGATGTTTCCGCGTTTTCCATGCGTCGTTCGCTCCTGTTGGTTCCCATCACACTTGCGATGCTGATGCCGGCACCGACGGCGACCGCGCAGAATGGGCGTTTGATCGAAGGATTATTTCGCACGCTTGCCGAACAACAAATCGAGAAAGAGCGAGCAAAGCGGGCTGCTGAACAAAATCGGCCTCCGGCACTCCAGCCCAATCAGCCGGCTCACGTTGATCACGGAAAAGATCCCTACGAAGTACGATTGCCGTCGGGTTTTGAAAACCGCGGCGGCCACGCTCACACTCCGCCAACCCAACCGAACCGGCCCAACGTGAACCCGCCGCGAGCTGGCGGAAGCAATTCGATCAGCGTTCGTTCACGCGAAGCTGCGGATTACGCCAAACAGCTTGTCTCTTTCAACAATACAATCGCGCCACTGGTTGTCGAATTGCGACGCGAAGCTACGCAACATCCCGAATTGCGACCACTGTTGCCCGAAGCGTATCAGATCGCGGCGGAAGGCCGTGCGTTGCTCAGTCGCTGTGATGGACTGTCGTCGCTGAGCCCGATTATGCAACCCTACCAAGACCTTGATGCTCGCTGGCGTAAGATTTCTTTTGCACTACGATCCATCAACGGTCTCAGTAATACGACGACCAGCTCGATTCAACAGCTCGATCAATACTGTTCGTCGATGTGCAAGCAACTGCAAATCGAACCACAATTTGACCGGCACGCATTGCACGATCAAATGATCGTTGCCGCAACCTATATGCAGGCGATGTTGGATGACCTGGAACTGGCACCGTTGTCGCACCACGATTCACAGCGATTGACACACGACTGCCGATTGCTGCGACAGCGATTGTTGACGGCTGCCGACCACGTCGACGACGTCACGTACGCTGAGATGGCTGAAAGCTTCACAGCGTTCATCAACGATTGGGGAAAGTTTTCGCAGCAAGTTTACGCACTGCATAACCCGCATTTGGATCGGCGTATGGCCCGCGTCGGCGAAAGTGGTGATCAGGTCTATTCCATCTTGTGGATGGCACCTCCAAAATCCATGCACGACATCGCCGCCATTGCGCACCGTTTGGACACCAGTGTCGAATCGATCAGCGAAAAGATCACGCTGCGTTCGATTGCGTCATTGCCCGGTGAGAGTCAACTGCGTTTGCTCAACGCGACGCGTGAACTTTACGACCATGCCGTCAATTTGGAACAAGAAGCTTCGTCGCAGAAACCTGACTCGCGAAAACTGCAAGCCATCTTCGCCAAGTTAGATCAAACTTGGGTGTCGGTCCAAGGCGACTACGCGAAAGTCAGGTCGGTGAACCGAGGTGTGTTGGTCGACATCGACCGCAATATGCAAGAGCTGCGGCAAGCTTTGGGCGGCAGTAGTGGTGGGTCAGTCGCGATCAGCGCGTCCCAGCTAATCCAGGCCGCGGCGGCACTGGAAGGCACTGCGGAGTACATCAACGATCGATTGCGAGCCTCGTCGCGCAATCTCCAGCCTTCGTCGTTTCGTAACAGTGTGACGACCGCGGCCCGCGAGTTTCATCTGCACGCACGGGAGCTGCACGAAGAGATCAGCAAGCCCGGTCGACTGAGCGACGCTCGTTACCTGAGCCGCTTGCAGCGCGAGGCTGAGCACATGCTCGAGGGCTACGATCAGCTGACCAAAGACTTGGACCATATCGAAGATCACGGTCTTTCGGCGGCCCAAGCGGGCCATCTCAAGCGGGCGCAACGTGACATCGTTCCCTTCGTCGCCCAAGTGGCTGCTGCCCTGCTCGAAGGCTGATCCTTCGGCTATCTTGTTACGTAGGAACACGGGTCTCGGTTGGTTTGGTACCGCCGAGATCCGTTCACGGCCTATTTCTTGACGTAACGCAGATATGACCATTCACCGTAACCCGACTCGACGCGTCCAAATCGGCCGGATCGCTGTCGGAGATAATGAGCCGATCGCCGTACAAAGTATGACGGCGACGAAGACTCAGAATATCGAAGCCACCGCACAGCAGGCC
>JABDKS010001076.1 GCA_013002105.1 Pirellulaceae bacterium
GACATGGATCGATCTCGATGGAATGGGTGCTCGGGTACGCGCAATCATGGCACGCGTCTGGTTGAATCGTCGACGATCTCTCTTCGTCGCAGAGCCGGTTCCTACCGGCCGTTTAAGTTGGGCGGCCGGTGGGAAACGGCCCGCATAGTTGACGCGACATTGAGCGTTTGATGAAGAAGCATATTTTTTTGTTGGTGCGAGCGATCGCGGCGCGTGGTGTTGTTTACAGGTTGGTTATCCGCCGGAGAGTGCTTGCATGATGTAGATTTTGCAATCGTCGCTCAGCGGCACATCTAAATTGTCGCGGTCGTGCAACAATTGGTTGTTGATAAAAATCGCGACATGCTTTCGGACGGATCCTTGGTCGTCCAAAATGTAGCCGCGGGCTCGCGGGTTTTGATCAAACACCGCATCGAAGGCTTCACGCAGCGTCGTTGCCGAGACGTCGGAGCCCTTGCATTGAACGTGCTGAGCGAGTTGCGGCGTGAATTCGATACGCGTCATAAACGTAATTTCTGTGCGACGTCGTTGATGGTCTAATTCGATGATGCCGCCATTGCCGTGGCGGATCAAGACGTTGGTAGAATCTCTGTGCGGAATTTCCTATTAAATCCTATTCCCCGCGTTGGGACCTATGCCTCGCGTTGCACCTATTCTTCGCGTTGGACTTTGATCATCCATTGGGCTTTGCCCTGATAGGGTTTGAAGCCCCAGGTTTCGTAAAAGGCATATAACTCCGGGTCGCAGGCCAGATAGAGAAAGCTGACGCACTGTAGTTTTGGGTGGTTGCAAAGAGCGTCGATCAGTTGCTTGCCGAGTCCGCGTCCCTGCAAAGTTTTGTCGATCATGACGTCGTAGATGGTGGCGCGAAAGACAAAGTCGGTTAGCACGCGGCAGTAGCCGACCAGTTGGTCGTCGCTACGCCGGATCAGTCCCAGCATCAGACTGGTGTTCTGAACCATCGATTGCACGTCCGTCAGTATTCGTTTGGTTCCCCACCATTGCTGCCGGATCAGATTGTGAAGCTGCACGATCTGTGGATCGCTGAGGCGTTCGGTCAGTGTGAAGGGGTCATCGTCGTGCGAGTTCATCGCCTGTCCGCTTGGTAGAATCGTTGGGTTAATCTCTGTCGGTAACTTAGGGCTCCAAGATGAAGACAGCCGTGATACCCGGGGTGGCTATTGCCGGCGCTGTGCGTCGCTGGTACCGACTATCCTAGCGAGTGTTGTGCATTGGATTTCAACGATTTGGACGAAGGTAGCGATGGCTAATCAAGAGGTACCAGCGTTTGGACACTGTCTGAGTGCACAGCCCTGGCAGCAGCTTGCCGACGGGCTCCGCGAAAAGTCCTGTGATGTCGGTCCACAGCGATTCCGGATCGTTGAATTCTCCGAACCGTTCGAGGAGCCCGAATGGTGTTACCGTGGCCACGCTGGGTACGTTCTCTCAGGTCAGATGATCGTCAACGTCGATGGAGTGATGACGACTTATCGAGCGGGCGATGTCATTTCGCTACCCAGGGGTGTTCGCCATCGACACCACACGACCATTGAAACGACCCAATTGTTCCTGGTCGAGGACCCCGAATGATCAATGGATCACGGGTCCAGTAGTTGGCCGTGCCAGCCACGAGTGAGGACTCCTCAGTAACTGGTTTCGTCCAGTTTCACTTTGCCTCGAAACGTCCAGTAGATCACGCCGCTGTATGAGAGGACGGCCGGCATGCCCAGCAGAGCGATCACGAGCATGATGTTGAGCGTTTTGTTACTGCTGGCGGCATTGACGATCGTCAAACTGTTGGATGGATCGTTGCTGGCCGGTACTAAGAATGGAAACAGTGCCGTGATAAAGAGAAAAACAAAGGCGGCGATCATGCAACTGCTGCTAAAAAACGCGTGGCCTTCGATTCCATTGTGAATGGCGCGGGGAATATTCAGCACGGCCAGCACATTAAGTGCCGGGACGATCCAAAGTAGTGGCATTTTATTAAACGTCGTTAGGGCGCGGGGGACGGCGATTGCAGTCCACGCTGTCACGACGAGGTAGCAGAGAGCAAAGACAAAGAACATTTTCCACATCACGCCGCGCAATCGCGTTTGAAAGTCATCCTCCGTTTTTAGGTACAGGTAGATCGAACCGTGCAGTGCGAAGGCGAAGACCGCCAGAACGCCGACGGCGAGCGAATATGGATTGAGCAGTCCGACCGTCGTGCCAATGAATTCGTGATGTGGATCCAGTGGAATGCCCAGCATTAGATTTCCCACGGCGACGCCAAACAGGAATGTCGCCATGGACGAGCCGAGAAAGAACAACCAGTCCCAAATGATCCGCCAGCGTTGGGAGTGTACTTTGCTGCGAAATTCCAGACTGACAGCGCGAAGAATCAACGCGCACAACAGTAGCATCAACGCCAAATAAAAGCCGCTAAAGACGGTTGCGTAGGCTTCGGGGAACGCTGCGAAGAGGGCTCCGCCGAACGTCACCAGCCAAACTTCGTTTCCGTCCCAGAGCGGTCCGATGCTGTTCATCACCAAACGTCGCTCATGATCGGTTTTTGCGACGAACGGGTGGAGGATGCCAACACCCAGATCAAAACCGTCCAGGATCGCGTAGCCGGTCAACAAGACGGCCAGAATCACAAACCAAATCAATGCGAGTGTTTCGCGGCTGAAATCTGGCAGGAATGGTACTGTCGCAAGCAGCCAGTCGATCGCGGTGATCATCATGGGTGTGCCTCCGGATCGGCGTTGTCATCCGAATGCCGGTCAAGTGGCTGTGTTTGATTGTCATCGTGTTCATCCGGTCGCCCACCGGCATCGGCGATCCGCTGACCGTGATGGTGTTGGGCGCCGAGTTGGAATAAGTCGACCACGTGACTGGTGCCGAATCCCGAGTCGGGCGGATCGGGACCGGCTTGAATTTTGCGGTGCAGGACAAAAATCCAGACGGCTCCGAGCAACACGTAGATGAACAAGAACATCACGATCGAGGCGGCAACTTGCTCGGCCGCAACCGCTTTGCTGACGCCATCGTCGGTGCGCAATCCGGCGAAACGCATGTAGGGCGATCCGTCGGGCAGCGTGGCCATGACACGCTCGTATTGAATGTAACCGTCGTCATCCAAAACCGGTTGCCCGGCATCGTTACGAACGATCGATGGATGAACGATCCAAGGTTGTCGGCCGACTTCGGCAGCAACCCAGCCGACCTGATTGGCGACAACGGCCAGCAGCACATTGAAGACGTAGATCCACATCAGCCAACGATGATTAAACAGCGTCCCGCGCCAAAGCAGCCAACAACTCAGTACCGTCAGGGCGATGAAAAACGTGCCGGAACCGACCATCAATCGCCACGCGATGAAGGGAACCCAAATCGGTGGTCGATCTTCGGGGCGAATTTGGTCCAAGCCGATCACCGGTTGACTGAAACTGATGTCATCGTGAGTCATGAAACTCAGCGCACCCGGCAGAGCGATTTTCCAGTGAACCGTTTCGTTTTCAGCATCGGGGATGCCAAAAATTGTTAGGTCGGCCGGGCCGGTGCTGTCAAAATGTGCCTCGAAGGTCGCCAGTTTGGCTGGTTGATAGTGGTAGACGTTCTGTGTTTGTCGATGGCCGCTGACGGCGATCGAAAAACTGCTGATCGTAGCCAGGATCAAAGCGCCGGTGAAACTGCGTTTGGCAAAGTCGACATGTTTATTTTTGAGGATGTACCAGGCACAAATGCTGAGCACAAAAAAGGCGCCCATGATGAAACAGCCCAACAGCACATGCGTGAGTCGATGCACTGTGGACGGGTTGAACACCATTGCCCAAAAATCGGTTACTTCGGCGCGCATGATGGGTACACCGTCGATGATCCAAGGCTCGGTCAGTATGTCGCCGCCGGTGCCGCGTAGCGGGTGGCCGTCATCGCCGAGCACTTGGCGCGTCATCGGGACAATCTTGCTGCCCGCGGGCGTTTGTTGCCACGAATTGGCCACCACGATCCAAATACTCGAAAAGATACTGCCCATCGCGACCATGCAGGTCGAAAAGAAATGCATTTTTGGACCGACTCGGTTCCAACCAAAAATCAGCACGGCCAAGAACCCGGATTCAAGAAAGAAGGCAAAGATGCCTTCGGCGGCCAGGGCGGATCCGAAGACATCGCCGACGAACCGTGAATAGGTCGCCCAATTGGTTCCGAACTGAAACTCCATCACGATGCCGGTTGCGACACCGACGGCGAAGTTCAGACCGAAGACTTTGGTCCAGAATTTTTGCGCCTGTTTGTAGGCCGGATCGCTTGTACGCAACGACATTCCGCCCAGGTACACCAAAATGATGCCCATCCCAATGGTCAGCGGCGGAAACAGATAATGAAACATGATTGTCAACGCGAATTGCACGCGCGACAAAAAAACGACATCAAGCTCCATCGTTCAGTTCTTTGGGGATGCGGAATTTATGGATGCAGTTCGCTGCTGGTCGCGTTTTGAAATCGACTGAATGCCCGGTCATCGCACTCTGATCGGTTTGATCCAGTCCCTCCGATCTATCAGAGCATATCTTGGGATCGGCGGTGATCGGGTATTGGCCGGGTGCGACAATTGGCCGGGTGTGACAAATGACCGGGTGTGACAATTGGCTGGGCGTGACAAATGAGATGCAAGCTGTCGAGTGCCAGGTGGACGCGCGTCAGCTGCCGGCCAAACGCTGTTTGTTTGTTCCTTTGGACACTACCGCGCCCGCAACCGCACTATGAGTCGTCTGTGTAGGCGCCCGCGTCGATCAGGATTTGCACGACCTGATCGACCACGCCGGCTTCTGCCGGATGGGCGCTGGTAATCAGCAATCCAAGTGTCGGACAGTTACCGCCGTACATTTCGGCTGTCGCGTTCACATCCGCTCCGGCATCGATCAGCAACTGGGTCAATTGCGGCAGGTTGGTCGGCACGACCTGTCGATAGGTCTCGACGCCGTTGGATCCACAGTAGTGCAGCAGAGT
>JABDKS010001089.1 GCA_013002105.1 Pirellulaceae bacterium
CCTCCCGCGCGTATGACTTTCCATTGGAAAACACGCTGTCGCGGGAGGGTCGGTGGTGAGCCTAAGCGAGCCAACGGGGAGGGCGAACAGAAGACGTTGATCGCCCTCCCCGTCACACTCGCTAAAGCTCGGTGCCGACCCTTGTATGTTGCATTCTAGTGGTGTTTCGTTGGAAACTACAGATGCAGTTGCTTTGGGATCTGAGCGTAGCGAAGAGGCCAAAGCAACTGCGGCCGACGGCAGATCGTTGACCCTCGAGTGCTGCAATGCAGATACTGTGTGGGAGCTGGATCGTCGTCGGCCTTTGGTAAATAGCCCGAACAGCCGCCTGAGCCGACACAGACTCTCGAGCTCGCATTTGCAAGGAAGGGATACATCCAAGATGAGTTT
This sequence comes from Pirellulaceae bacterium, assembly GCA_013002105.1. The sequence continues at coordinate 391 of JABDKS010001089.1, forward strand.
CCAGCACTTTATCGGAATCGATGTTTCGAAAGCAAAACTCGATCTCGCCTTCGACGAACAATCCACCTCCGCGATCGTCCCGAACAACTCAAAAGGAATCGATGAACTGATGGGTTTGTTGCCCGAAGCGAAGTCCTGTTTGATTGTGGTCGAGGCCACTGGCAACTACGAACGTGCAATCGTTGTGCGACTTGTTGATGCTGGCCACATTGTTTCGGTCGTCAATCCGAGGCAAGTCAGAGACTTTGCCAAGGCACTTGGAATACTCGCCAAGACCGACAAGATTGATGCACGCGTCATCGCGCAGTTCGGGAAACTAACTAGGCCCCGAGCCGTCGCCAAAACCAAGCAATTGCAGGGTGAACTCGATCAACTTGTGACCCGAAGAAGACAGTTGATTGGTACCAGAACTGCCGAAAAGAATCGCCAAGGACAAGCTGTATCCAAAGTCGTTTTCAAGAGCATCCAGCGTGTTCTCGATGCGATCAACAAAGACATCAAGAAGATGGACCTTGCGATTCAAAAGCTTGTGCAGTCCGATGACGACTGGAAGCATCGCGCGGAATTGCTGGGAAGCATGCCTGGCATCGGCGAAGTGACGTCGGCAACGATCATTGCAGAACTACCTGAGCTTGGCGACCTGAACCGACAAGAAATCGCTTCTCTTGTTGGCTTAGCACCGTTCAATCGTGATAGCGGAACGATGCGCGGCAAGCGTTCAATTTTTGGTGGCCGTCAGTCTGTGCGATCGGTACTGTACATGGCCGCCTTGAGTGCCCGGAGATACAACCCCGCGATCGCGGCATTCTCCAATCGCCTAACTGAACAAGGCAAACCTCCAAAGGTAGTCATTACGGCATGTATGCGGAAGATCCTCGTCACTCTAAACACAATGGTCAAAACAAATTCACCATGGCAAAATCTAAAAAACGCTTGACACTCAACACAGCCGCTCCCACGAACAAGTCTCTATTACATGGATGATTTAGCGCGTGGGAGGGTGAATTAAAGAAACCATCAATCACCCGACTTGTGGGTAAAGACAAGGTGGGAACCGGCCCTTCGATTATGCCTACCACCATCCAAATAAAGACAGACAGAACACTAGGCCGTGCTTAAATTTTTTGTACGCCAGGACCTGTCGTGGCGACACTTTGCCAGGACAGGTCCTGGCCTACGGATACTTTGCAAAACATTTGCCAGGACAGGTCCTGGCCTACGGCTTTGATTCATCAAGCCGTTGGCGAGTTCAGCTTTTACAAAAGATTAGTTCGCGTTGACCTTGTTGGCTGTTGCAGGTGCGCTCCAGGTCCAATAAGGCTTGCTTTGTTTCTAAGCCACCGGGCGCACTGAATCCGCGGAGTTGCCCGTTGGAAGCGATCACGCGGTGGCAGGGAATGACCAACAAGATGCGGTTGCGCGACATCGCCGCCCCAACCGCGCGACTGGCCCGATCGTTGCCGGCTCTTGCTGCAAGTTGCTTGTAGGTCCATGTTTGGCCGGCTGGAATTTGACGACAGCAGGCATAGACACGGGCGGTGAAGTCCGTCCAGAGGGTTGAATCGATGCGAACGTCCGCAAACGTGCCCTGTCCGGAATCACAAAACGCAGCGAGCTGTCGATCAAACGATTCGATCTGGCGATCCAATGCTGTCGACGCAGTTGCCGCGGCGTCGATCCGGGCATCGCCCGGATGGTTCCATTGAACGCGATAAAGTCCGTGCTGCGTCCACTGCGACCAAATCGTGCCAAGTGTTGTTTTGTGTTGCTGGATGATGGCATTCACGCGGATATCACTTTCCGATACAGAAGCGCCCAAAGACGCGGTCTAGGATATCATCGGTATACACCGCCCCGGTGACTTCGCCTAGACATTGAACTGCCAGTCGCAGTTCGGCGGAAACAAACTCATGGCCTTGCTGTGCGGATGTCAATTCCATCGCACGGCAGATAGCGTGAATGGCCTTACCCATGGTGTCATGACAGCGGGCCGCCGTGCCAACCACCGAGCCAATCTCCTCTGCATCAAAACTGGCGATGGTGTCCGAGATTGCCTTTTTCAGCGCATCGATACCTTGGCCGGTCACGCTACTGGTCAAGATCCAACGCGGATCGAGGGAACTTGCGACACCGAGATCGACCTTGGTTCCGACCCAGAGATCAACGACGCTTTGCCGCCGCGGTTGCGCCGCGTCGATCAGTGTTTGCGAGGCCTGTTGTAGATCCATTCGTGACGTATCGACACACCAGACTCGGATACTCGCATCATCGCTGGCACGACCGGCATGCTGTTGAGCGCGATTGGCAATGAACGCGTCGTTGCCATCTCCCACCACGACTTCGATTCCGGCGGTGTCGACAAACTGAACGACCACTCCGTCCAGGTTGGCGTCGATCGTTACGACATCTCGAGTGGTACCGGCGACGTCCGCAACAATTGCGACGTCACTGCCGACTAATCGATTGAGCAATTGGCTCTTGCCCGCATTGGGTTCGCCGCGGAGCGCGATCACGGGTTTGGATGGAGTCCCACGTCGCGTCAGCATCGTTTGTTGTGTTGTGCGTAGTTGATCGACAATTTCCGAGAGTCGCTGCACCAGCACATCGTCGCTAATGAATTCGATGTCTTCATCGACAAAGTCCAATCCCGCTTCGACATCCGCCAGCAAGTCCAGCATCGTGCTACGCATTTGTTCGAGCGGTTGCGAGAGGTTGCCAGCGAGTTGCCGCAAGGCATGATCCAGCGCACCGCGGTGTTGCGCATCGATGACCCCCAGAACCGCTTCGGCCTGAGTCAGGTCCAATCGTCCGGCCAGAAAAGCACGCATGGTGAATTCACCTGGACGCGCGGCGCGAGCGCCCGCAACGAGCACCGCGTCGACGACGGCTTGCAGAATTGGCAACGATCCGTACGTGTGGAATTCCGCGGACGGTTGGCCGGTGTAACTGCGGCTGGACGGCCAAACCAGTACGCGCAAATCGATCGGGCCAATTGGGGCACTCGTATCGAGGCACAGCGGCAGCGCCGTCGCAGTCGAAATGCCGGTCGAATCGAGCCCCAGTTGATGCAGGATCGAGAGAACATCATTCCCGGACAGCCGTATGACACCTCGCAACGACGGCGATGTCGGCGAAGCAATTGCGACGATCGTGTCGTCGATGTCCAGCACCTGATCAGTGCGTCAGAGACGCAATGGGTGGTTGAGCCGATGAGTTGGCTGTTCGATCTAGACTCGGTCCTGCTTGGCGTAACGCTTCCAAAACAGATCCTTGCGAAACCAAGTCACGGAGAATAATCGGCTGATCGGGTTGATCCCCGGGATAAATCGCCAGCAGCGGAATCGACCGACTCTGCAGTTCTTCGAGTTTCTTCTTGATCGACGGATCGTCGCGGTTGCTCCAGTCAGCGATCATCGCGACAGCATCCAGTTCTTGAACCAATTTACGAGTTGGTTCGGTATCGATTGCGAATTTCGTATTCACTTGGCAATTCACACACCAGTTGGCGGTGAAATCCAGCATCACCGTCTTGCCTTCGCTTTGCAACTGAGCCAAACGAGCTTCGCTGTACGGCTCCCACTTCAGAATCTTTTCGCCGCCATCGAAAAACTGAAACGCTCCAACTCCGATCACGACGGCTGTCGTGACACCCACCACCCAAGCGGAAAATCGTCGACCGACGCGATCCCAGTTAGGAACCTGGCCGATAATCCAGCAACCAAACCAGACGCCGATCAGCGTGATGAACAATGGTGTTTTTTCATTGTCCTCGAACCCCGCAAAGAAGAATGCGACGGTGCCAAGGAACAGGAATGCGAGGAACTGCTTGAGCGTCTCCATCCAATTGCCCGGCTTGGGCAACCAGCTGACCAGCGATGGTTTTGCGCCGATAATTACGTAGGGCAGAGACATGCCCAGACCAACGACCATGAAAATGGCAACCGTCTGCACGGGTGTTAAACCGAGTGTCAGGCCAAAAATGGCACCCAACATCGGACCGCTGCAGGGCGTGGCCAATATCGTTGCAAACATCCCTTTGGAAAATGCACCGATGTATCCTTCGCGATTCTGAATCTCCTGCGAAGCTTTACCAGCAGCCATGCCGGGGACCGGGATTTCCCACACATCCAAGTAGCTCAGCGCGAGTGCAAACAACACAATCGCTAGTCCCAGACGAACCGAGAAAAACGTGAATTGTTCGCCCCAGGCAAACGAGAACATCACGGCCAGGGCTGCCAGCAGTGCGAACACGAACAAGATGCCCGCGACATAAACCAAGTTCAAAATGAAAACGCGTCGCTGATCTTCGCCCGCTTGTTTGACAAAACTCATGATCTTTAATCCGACGACCGGCAGCACGCACGGCATCACATTCAAGATCACGCCGCCGGCGAATGCCAGCAACAAAATCAGTGCAAAGGGCGTTGTCGCCTCGGCGTCAGCGACAGGCGCTGCCGATGCGTCGCGTGACGTGGATTGCGAACCGATCGCGGCGACTGCCGGGCCCACGTCGCTATTGTTGTCGCTGCCGTCGGGAGTGTTTTCAGGGGTGATGGCGGGTGTTGCGCTCGCGAGATCATCGACCCATTTGACAGTGCCAGCCGCATCGAGCGCCTCGGCTCGTTTAGCCGAAACCAACTGAATGTCTTGTCGGCCGGTCCCGTCACCGACCAAGATCGCGGTTTTGAATTTCAATGCCATCGGTGGATGACAAGCATTATCCGTGCAGGCCTGATAGACAATGAATCCTTCGATATCATGTTCCCCGGGCTCTGTTCCTTCGGGAACTTTCACCGGCAGCGACCAAGTGACTTTGCCTTTGTAGTAGCGCTGGGCGGGCAATGTCGGCAGCACCTTTTTGGAAATCACCGGCTCATCGGTCGTCGGCGCCGCGATTTTCAAATCGCTCTTTTTTGTGATCACAAAATTCGTTGATGAATCCGCGTCATCGGTCACGGCGGCGTAGACATGGAATTTTGCGTCCGGCGTTGCGGTAAAGCGGAGGCGGGCGGTTTCACCCGGCGCGATCGCCTTGGGCGCCGTCGCTGTCCAGCCCACGACGTACTTGCCGTCACGGAATACCTTCGGTTTTGCAGCCTTACTATCTTCCGCGGATTTTGCGTCAGCAGCGACGGTCTGTTTTTGATCACCGGACGGCGCGTCACCGTCGTATTTTGCCGTCAGGACTTCTTCGACCGGAATGCACTTGCCCGCATCCGTGCACGTCAAACCGTCGACAGCAACTTGGATGTCACCGCGAAAACCGGGTGGGACGATGATCGGTGCGGACCAGAGCACCGAGTCGGAGAACTCCTCGATCGTGATCCCTTTAAAAATCTTCGAGACACTCCTTGCAGGTGGTCGATCGGGCGTGAAGGCTGCGGACAACTGCGCGCCTTGGGGAGCTTCGATGGTGATCTTCGTTGGTAGTGGTCCGCCGGGTGGCTGCGTCGTTGAATTGACGTGCCAACCACGGCCCAGCAACGCTTCGACTTCCAAAACGCCCTCGTCCGTCCCCGGTCGCAAAACGTAGCGTGCGGACCAGTCAGCAGGATTCTCCGATTCGCCGCCAAATCCTCCCAAGTTCACATTGGGAAAGATACTGCCGTCACCCGCAAAATCGTCTTGTGCTTGGACGCTTGAGATGGGGAAGGCTGGAATGGCACCGAATTGTCCCGTCACAAGCAGTGCGAGCGCAAGCAAGAGCGGACCGCCGATAATTCGTCTGTAAATAGAAATGCCAGATCGGACCATGTTGTTTTGCCGCGAGGCGACTGTGGTTTGAATGACCATCATTTTTCGTAAATATCAACTGTACGCGGATTCTACTTGTGTCGTGAACAGCGAGTCAATGTTTTCGTGCTTTACCTAGCTGTCCAAGACGGCCAATTTCACCAACTCGTTGATTCTTGCCGCAACAGGCTCGTTTCCGCACGGAAATTCTCTTCGCTGATCTTTCAGCCAAATGACCCAATTTGCCAAGCTGATCCATGTGGAACTGAAGTGCAAATCGCGTGCAAAGTCGAGGAAAGGCGTGCATTTTTTCCTTCCTTGAAATGGCGAAACGGCACCGTAACCCGCCAAAATAGCTTCCCAAATATCATCGGAATTGTTTTGGCCAGTCAAGAAACTGCCGCCAAAGCGGACAAGATCCGCCCACGGGCTATCGACTCGCACTGCATCAAAATCGACCAGTCCGGTGACGTTGTCATGAGTAAACAGTAGATGTTCTCTGTGAATGTCTCGCAGTACCCACTGTGTCGACGCGGTTTCGACCTGATACCGCTGTAATGATCGGGTGATCCGTTTTGCGACTGAAGGCCAATTCTGTCGCAGCAGGTCAGATGCACGACCAAGGGCGTGGCCGAGGTCCGCGGGAAAGTGTGAGTCGGCAGCCGCGATTGCCCTGGGCAGGATAGGATCGATTGCCGCGGCTCGTTCGATTCGCGACATGACGACCGGTGCGATTTGCTGTCGCGACCCGAGTGACTCAACGGCCCGATGAAACTGCCTGATCGCCGACGCACCGCGACGAATCTGATCGAGCGACGCATCCAACGCGAGGGGCCGACCGGGCATCCATTGGCACATATCCCAAAGCGTTTGGTCGCAGACAACAGGTCCGCATCGTTGGGGATCGATCGCTACGACACTCGGGACGATATCGCAGGCGTTTTTTTTCGCGACTGTCAGCACATGATGGATTTGATTGACGCGATCGATCGCAACGCCGCGTGGCCATCGCCGCAGGGCGAAACTTTGTTCGTGTGGTCCGTCGCATCGAAAAACGATGGCACCACTCATTCCAGGAGCGACCAGCTCCGCATTTGATACGCCGTGCCCAGTGCGAAGTGCGTCGGCGATGGGTTGTGGAATTCGGTTGTCGATCACTTCGCCGCGTCCATCGCTCGGACAACAGCGTCGACACCACGTTGAATCATGGCATCGTCACAGAAAAGTCCGATGTTGCGTTGTTGATCGTCGTCAGCGATCGTCATGCAGATCCAAAGCGTCTCGGGGGGCATCACGCGCGGCATTCGGTCTGCCCATTCGACCAACGTCCACGCCTCGGTGTCTTCGAACAGTTCATCGACGCCCAATTCTGTAAATTCGTCTTCGTCCGCCACCCGGTAGGCGTCCAAATGGTGCAAATTGATTTGACCCTGATGGGTTTGCAACAGCGTAAATGTGGGACTGGTCACCGCATCGGAATCGATGTCGGCGGCACGTGCGATGGCTTGTACGAACGTCGTTTTTCCCGCTCCCAACGTGCCAACCAAGCCGATCACGCAGGATGCCGGTAGATGCGCGACGATGGCTTCAGCCAGTTGCGTCAGCTTTGGCAGATCGACAGCATCGAATTGGGCGACGGGCTGGCCAAACGGGGGAGTGGTCACGGGAACATTTAATCTGCGGGTAGGAAACAAAGATGTCGCGTTGGGAATTGTGGTGGACCCGTATCGTAAAGAATCGCCTGCTGATGTCGATGCGATCGCTTGGCCGGCCAGGTGAAACGATCGTCGCTGATACCACAGAATTGAACTCAATGGCGGTCCAGTTCGTCATTACAGGGGAATCGAATCGGGGCTGAGATTACGTCAAGACCGACGCTGGGGTAGGATCTTGGCCACGCAGCGGTCGGAAATACGCGGTCAAAGGCTACTGGCAATGGGCGTTAGCCGTCGTGGAGCTGGTCAATGATCCCCGAGTCGGAGGATCTTTAACAGGATCTACTACAGTGAAATCAAGCTGTGGCATCAAACGAGGAATGTAGTAGGTGGGACTTTCGGATTGGATCGGCTGGCTGTTGGGGGTGACAATCGTCCCGCCCCTGGTCATCTGCGCCATCACGTTGTATTTCGTCCGTCGCCATGCACCCAAGTTAGGTTTGGTCGATCTACCCGGTGGTCACAGTACGCATGTTCGGCCGACACCATTGGGTGGCGGCATTGGCATTTGGGCGGGCATCATGTTGACGTTCGCCGCTGGCACGATCGCGGTCGCCGTGGCACGCGGATCCGAGTCGATGCAAGCGTATATGCCCGACGCGGTGCTGCCCTATTTGGAAGGCGTTTGGATGCGGGCGGGTCAAACCTGGTGTCTGCTCGCCGCCGCGACGGTGCTCTTTTTTCTCGGTATCTGCGATGACCGCCGCGGTGTCAACGTTGGGTTGCGGTTGTCGGTCGAGTTCGCGGTGGCGGCTTTTGTTGTCTATGGAATGGGTTTTGGGTTGACCGCGTTCATCGGGGTGCAGTGGTTGACCGATTTGTTGTCCGTGGTCTGGATCGTCGCCGTGATCAATTCTTTCAACATGCTGGACAATATGGACGGGCTCAGCGGCGGAGTGGCCGCGATCATTGCCGGTTCGATGGCAGCGGTAATGTTGACGACACCCGATCCTGGTACGGCGCGGCCGCAGTTATTCGTGGCGGCGATGTTGTTGATCGTCTGCGGATCGCTGCTTGGATTTTTGTGGCACAACCGGCCACCGGCCAAAATATTTATGGGCGATGGCGGCAGCTACCTGGTCGGATTTTTAGTCGCCGTTGCGATGCTGATGGCCACATTTGCCGGTAGCGGAGACCAGCCACGTCCGCACGCCGTGCTGGCGCCGGTATGCGCGATGGCCGTGCCGATGTACGACATGGCAACCGTCTTGTGGATACGAATACGTGATGGACGCAGTCCGTTCGTTGGGGATCGAAGTCATTTTTCGCATCGCTTGGTCGAAATGGGGCTCAGTCGGCCGCGCGCGGTATTGACGATTTATCTGGTCACCGCGACATGCGGACTGGCTGCGGTATTGCTGACCCATGTGTCGCTTTTGCAAGCGTCCGCCGTGATCGGCATCGTGCTGTGCATGCTGATGTTAACTGTCATTTTGGAATCGACCGGATGGCAAAAAGACGACGCGTAAAATCGCAACGTGGTGGGGCAAAAAAGCCCGCTGCGGGAT
>JABDKS010000024.1 GCA_013002105.1 Pirellulaceae bacterium
AAGTGGGTGCGCGATACCATTCGCGGCGATGAGTCACCAAGTCCGCAGACCGCACATCAGAATCGAATTGCGACTTCTCAACCGAACCGCCGCCAACTGGCTCCGTCTCGCTTGTTTTCACAAGAACTCCCGATCGGATGGATGCGAGCGATTGATCCCTGCTGATCACCGCCTTGAACGAATCCATTGCATTCGTCAGCGTGCCGATTCCATGGACTCGATCGCGATTGACCGGGACAGCAATTGTGTTTTCATGGACGCCAAACCCAGTCTTGGCTGAACATTGCCAAAACTGGTCGCGGCCTACGGTAGGGCTACATCAAAACAAAAATGCTAGCCGCTACGCCTTGGCGGCTGCCACCACTGCGTCGGCGTTGATACCGAAGTGCTCGTAGACTTGGTCGTACGGGCCACTGGCACCATAACCACTCATCCCGACAAACTTTCCTTCGCTGCCAATCCAGCGATCCCAACACATCCGAATGCCGGCTTCGACCGCCACACGATTGGTCACACCGGGTGGCAAAACCTGATCGCGATAGGCTTGGCTTTGGTCGGCGAACAAGTCCATGCAGGGCATGCTGACGACACGAACTTTTTTGCCTTCGGACGTCAATTGCTCGCCGGCTTGAACACACAAACCAAGCTCGCTGCCGCTGCCCATCAAAATCACATCGGGGGTTCCTTCGCAATCAGCCAGCACGTAACCGCCCTTGGAGCAGTTGTCGGCCGATGCGTACTTGGTCCGGCACAGCGTCGCCATGTTTTGTCGCGAGAGCACAAACGCCGACGGGTGATTATCCATCTGCATCGCTGTCCGATAACACTCCGCCACCTCGTTGGCATCGCCGGGACGGAACACATAAAGACCTGGGATGGCTCGGCAAGCGGTCAAATGTTCAACCGGTTGATGGGTCGGTCCGTCTTCGCCAACCCCAATCGAATCGTGCGTCAAAATGTAGATCACATCTTGATGCATGATGCTGGCCAGCCGCATTCCGCCACGCATGTAATCGGTAAAGACAAAGAAGGTCGCACCGTAGGCTTTTAGCCCCGTGAGCGACAATCCGTTGACGATCCCCGCCATCGCATGTTCACGGATTCCAAAGTGCAGATTTCGACCGCCGTAGGATCCCGGCAGAAAGTCACCGGCACCGTCGAACTTCAGATCTGATTTGTTGCTGGGAGCCAAGTCGGCCGATCCACCAATCATGAACGGAACATTCTTGGCAATCGCGTTAAGTACTTTGCCGCCGCTGTTTCGCGTGGCGTCACCTTTTTCGTCAGCCTCGAACACGGGGATGTCTTTGTCCCAACCGTCAGGCAATCGGCCATCAAACATGGCCTGCAATTCGGCGGCTTTTTCTGCGTTTTCTGACTGATAGGCTTGCCAGGTCTCTGACCAAGCCGCGTAAGCACTCGCGCCGCGGGCACCAACACCACTTTGGAAATGCTCTCGAACGCCGTCAGGCACGTGGAACTTTTCTTCGGGCGGAAAGCCATATGTCTTTTTCGCCAGTTCGACTTCGTCCCAACCCAGTGGAGCACCGTGGGCACCGTGCGTGTTTTGCTTGTTGGGTGCTCCCCAGCCGATGATGCTGCGGACGATGATCAGGGTTGGCTTGTCGTTGCAAGCTTGAAAACTGCCGATGGCTTTTTCCAAAGCCTTCAGATCGTTGGCGTCATCGACGCGAACCACGTTCCAGCCGAGACCTTCGAATCGAGTCGCGACATCTTCACTGAACGCCAAATCGGTATCACCTTCGATCGTGATGTGATTGTCGTCGTATAACCAACACAGGTTGTCCAGTTTCAAGTGACCAGCTACCGAAGCAGCTTCGCACGCGACGCCTTCCATCAAGTCCCCATCACTACACAGGGCGTAGACGTTGTAGTCGAACAGGTTGTATTGGGAGGTGTTGTAGTTTTCGGCCAGCCATTTTTGGGCCATTGCCATCCCGACACTGTTGCTGACTCCCGCACCAAGCGGCCCGGTCGTCGTTTCGATCCCGGCTGCTTCGTCGTACTCGGGGTGACCGGCACAGACGCTGCCGATCTGACGAAATCGTTTGATGTCGTCCAATTTGATCGACAATTCGTCCAACACCTTGCCCGACTTATCGACCGCTTTGACACCGGCCAAATGCAGCACGCTGTACAACAACATCGATGCGTGACCGCAGGAAAGAACAAAGCGATCACGATTGGGCCAGTCAGGCTGATCGGGATCGTAGTTCATCGTCTGATTGAACACTTGGTAGGCAACCGGGGCCAGAGCCATCGGTGTGCCAGGGTGGCCGCTATTGGCCGTCTGCACGGCGTCCATGCTCAGCGTGCGGATCGTATCAACGGCAAGGTTTTGTATGTCTGTCGATGCAACGGCCATCTGCGTGGTCACTCGTTAGAAAATGAAAGAAATTGCCCAGCAACTTAGGCAAAAGGGTAATGATTTACGTGCCGATTCGGAAGGGTCCCCCCGGGCATGTCGGATCAGAGACCGCCGGATGCGCCTTTCCGAACCCCTAGGCGGGCCGGACCGTCCTGTTCCACAACTTCCAATTTTCCACATCAACCACCCAACTTCGCCTCTCGCCCACGATCTGGCCGACTGGAAGACCATGTCCCCCAACCTGACCATCTCCGCCTATTCCACCGCGTTGTTTTCCACATGGTATTTCGTACACGAATACGGAATCCTGCTCGACTGTGGTGACGGGGTCACGGCCAGCCTGATGCAGAAAGCTCGCAAGATCCGACATGTTTTTATCTCGCACGCCGATCGCGACCATGTGACCGGGCTACTGCAATTCAACCAACTCAATGCGCGACGCGACCTGACCATTCATGCCCCTCGCGACTCCGGCTCCTTTCCAGCACTGGCAGAATTCACGCGGCGATTCGATCCCCACATGACCGGGACGCAGTGGAATTCGCTGACACCGGGCGAGGAGATCCACGTACGTGACGACCTGGTGGTCACCCCAATCGAGAATCGACACGTTGCCACCAACGGATCCGACATCAAAAGCCTCAGCTACATCGTCCAATCGGTGCATCGAAAACTGAAACCAGAATTCGTCGGCCACAACGGTGACCAAATCGCAGCGATCCGCAAGTCGCGCGGTGTCGATGCGATCACCGATCCATCACGCGTGACACGGTTAATCTACTCCGCCGATACGCCCGTCGAATTGGACGGTCGCTACGACAACGCAGAAATATTGATTCACGAAGCCACGTTTTTGACACGTGCTGAATTGGAACCCAAAAACAGCAAGCGAAATCTCCATAGTTCGCTCGACGAAGTCATGGAGATGGTCGCCGACAGCAACGTCAAGATGCTGATTCTGGGGCATTTTTCGTCGCGTTATTCTCGCCAGCAAATTGACGACGCGGTCCAACGCGAACGTAAACGTTGCAACATCAAATGTCCAATTCACGTCGTCTATCCAGGCCAGCGGGCCGAGTTGTCGACCGTGCAACCGAGCAAGTGTTGAACCACCGGACCGTGCCAATTGCCCCGACCGAAGCATCCAGCCAAAGTGTGACGGGGGCGGCCAGTCGCGCATCCGACTGTTTACTCAGCCGGTTTGGCCAAATGCGCGAACGCATGTAATCGCTTGGTCATTGGATCTTTCAAGCGTTCTGCTAACGCGGCCGGACCGAGGTGCCTGTCGTAATAGTCGGCTGCGCCGCGTCGCAACGAAGCGACCGTGTGAGAATCAATCTGATGTAATCGGCTCAAAAGATCACGAAAGCCATCGATTCCGCGGTAGGTCAAACAGTTCACGCCGTCTTGCAGCGCCGGTCGAAAAACTTGCGGGTACTCCAAAACCGGAATCGTTCCGACTGCCAGTGACTCCACGCAATTGTGCGACATCGGGTAGGTCGTCCCAGGAGCTGCAAGAAAGAACCTCGATCGGCTGAGCGTATCGAGCCACCGCGTGATCGGGATCCGATACTCGTGGTTATCGATAAACACGAATCCAGCATCCTGGCAACCAATCAGCTGCTCCAGATCGATATCGCTGCGGGGTGACCGCACCGCAGCACCATAGATCTGCAATGCACACTGCGTCAGTTCATATCGATTGACCGTATGCACATACTTGTAATAGGACTTGGCCCGATAAGCTTCCTTGGATCGATAGCCTCCGAAAAACAGTTCCCAATTCCGCGGTGTCTGCCGCAACGATGCCAACTGTAAATCTTGCTGGCTGTTGTAAATCTCCGGGTGCATGCCATAGGGCAGATCCGTTTCATTCGGGCCCAAACCGCGATAGGTAGCCTGAGTCAATTGAATCGTTCGCACCGCGAGTGGGTGATCACCACCGCGATCTCTCAAGCAGAGGTCGTAGTGGGGTGGCTGGCCACTGTGATGATCATCGCCGCCGTGGCGATGCATCTGCACATGCTGCAATGCTTGCCACTTGAAACATTTGTGTCCCGACTGCAGAAACCGAATTCGCGGAACCATCCACAACCCATACCCCACGCGATCCAACATCATCACCATCGCGTGAAAACGTCGACCTTGTTCGCCGTCCAAAGAGATCGACCGCAGATCCAGAAGAATGTTTTGCAAGCGCGGCCGAATCTCGTGGCTCAGCTCGCGCCAAGAATTGCGGACGTCTATCGCTTTGGGAAAGCGGTACAAAAAGCGACTTTGTCGTGCTCCCTGCTCCAAACGCTTACCGATCAATGACAACATATCCGCTTGACCTTTCCCGAACGCCGACTCAAGTTCGACGCCAACGTCGATCCGATACGATTTCACTGCAAATCGTTGCGTAGCGTCAAGGCGATTTGGAACCGATCCATGTCGCCATCTCTGGGCTGTCATCGCCTGCGTGGTCATCTCTGGGGCCGACAGCCATGGTCAAAAATCCCGCGGCTTTTGACTGCAAGCCCATAACCAGCGAATTCAGCCGGTCTTTAAATCCCAATTTGTCATCTGTTGAAGTAACGCGTGATTGGCCAAGTCAAAATTTAAAGGCGTCAATGTCACGTTGCCTTTACGCAGCTCGGTCAAGTCACTCCGTCGCGTCGGTGGGTCGGCCGGTTCGGACCAGAGCGCCCAGTAATAGTCACGTCCACCCGGATCCGTGCGTTTTTCGTAGGACCGTCCGTATTGCGCCAATCCCATTGGCACAACCTGCAGCTCGGCTGGCGTTTGCGTCGCCGCGGTGGGAATATTCAAATTGAATAATTGCCCGTCGGCCTCGGGGTGATCCACCAAACCACCGATCACATTTCTCGCGATCACGGCCGCCGATTGAAAATCGGCATCGGGGTCGTATTCCAGCGAAACCGCAACGCTGGTAATCCCGAAAAACGCGGCCTCGATCGCCGCTGCGACCGTTCCGCTGTAAAGGACGTTGATTCCCGCATTGAGGCCGTCGTTGATGCCACTGACGACCAAATCGACAGGGTTATCGTGCAACAACTCCGTGATCGCCAGCTTGGCACAGTCTGCTGGAGATCCATCGACCGCCCAAGCCCAATGGCGACCGCCGCGGTGAATCGATTTGCACGTCAACGGCGACAAAAAGGTGATCGAATGACTGACCCCACTCTGTTCGGTCGCTGGGGCAATCACCACGACTTCGCCCAAATGCCGCAATTGCTGCTCCAAAGCGGCCAGTCCGGGGGCAAAAACACCGTCGTCATTGGTCAACAGGATTCGCACGTGTGGCTCGGCTATTTCGAGGCGTTTGGTTCAATTTGTCGATTTTCGGCAAACCGGCTCCTACCGTCAGCTGACAGCAATTTGCAGAATCCACCGTCACTGACCGTTTCGGTTGATTCTGTGCGAGGTTCGGCCCCTTGGGAATCGAAGTTTCATTTTCTACACTTCGTGATTGCTTCCTGCGACACCTCTTGGCTCACCATCGTGTGAGAAACCGAGCGAATGAACGGATCTGACACTCTGACATCTGCCGACACCACCGATTCCGCTGAAACGCTCACGGGCCAACGAATCGTCGTGCTCGACTTCGGATCCCAGTACGCGCAATTGATCGCGCGGCGCGTGCGTGAACAAAACGTCTATTGCCAAATCCTGCGGCACGACATTTCCGCAGAGCGAATCGCAGAACTCGCGCCCAAAGGAATCATTCTTTCGGGCGGACCGTCGAGCGTTTACCAAGACGGAGCGCCCAAATGCGATCCGGAACTGTTTCGCTTGGGCATCCCCGTGCTGGGCATCTGCTACGGAATGCAATTGGCCTGCGAGGCCCTCGGTGGCAAAGTCGACCACACGCCGTGTCGCGAATACGGCCGCGCCGAGTGCCAGATCACCAATCACGACTCACTGTTCGTCGGACTGCCCGAGCATATGGACGTCTGGATGAGCCATGGAGATCAAGTCTCGGCAATATCGGAACAATTCGAACCGATGGCCAAGACGGGCACCTGCCCCTACGCAGCTGTGCGCCACCGCGAGTTGCCGGTTTACGCAATGCAGTTTCATCCCGAAGTCACGCATACGCCGTTGGGCGGAAAAGTGCTTCGCAACTTCGTGATCACGGTCTGCGGTTGCCAGCCCACTTGGCAACTGAGTGACTTTGCCGACGCTGCGATCGAGCGGATTCGCCAGCAAGTTGGCGATCGACGTGTGATTTGTGGGCTCAGCGGTGGTGTCGATTCCTCCGTGGTCGCAGCATTGCTTTACAAAGCGATCGGGACTCAGTTGACCTGCATTTTGGTCGACAATGGACTGTTGCGAAAAAACGAACAAGACTTGGTGATCCACGAGTTCACCGACCATTTCAAAGCGGACTTGCACGTCGTTCATGCCGAGGACCGTTTCCTGGCTTCGCTTGCCGGCATCAGTGAACCTCAGGAAAAACGTCGCCGCATCGGTCACGATTTCATCGAGTGTTTTAAAGAAGAAGCCAGTACGATCGAAAACGCGACTTTCCTGGCACAGGGGACGCTTTATCCCGATGTGATCGAAAGCGGCGCCGACCCGGACGGACCCGCCGCGACGATCAAGCTGCACCACAACGTCGGCGGCTTGCCATCGGAACTTGGATTCGAATTGATTGAACCGCTGCGGGACCTGTTTAAAGACGAAGTTCGACGATTGGGACTTGAACTCGGGCTGCCCGAGCAACTCGTTTGGCGACACCCGTTTCCCGGACCGGGTCTGGCAGTACGCTGCTTGGGCGAAGTCACGAAGGAAAAACTGGAGGTCCTGCGCGAAGCCGACGCGATCGTCGTCGGCGAAATCCAGTCGGCTGGACTCTATCGCGACACAAGTCAATCGTTTGCCGTATTGCTGCCTGTCCAAAGTGTCGGAGTCATGGGCGACGCGCGAACTTACGACAATGCAGTTGCCATCCGCAGTGTCAATACGGACGATTTTATGACGGCCGACTGGAGTCGGCTGCCCTACGATTTGCTGGCCAAGATCAGCACGCGAATCATTAACGAAGTCAAAGGAGTGAACCGCGTTTGTTATGACATCAGTAGCAAACCACCGGCAACGATTGAGTGGGAATAAACCCACTAAGAGGAAATCCAGCGTGTGTCACCAATGATTTCGTGTGCTACGAAATCGGATCAATCGTGCCCACGATTCCCCGCGTTACCCCAACAACTTGCCACGGAACACCGGCGGCTGTGAACTGATCGGCAACGACGATTTGTCGCAACCGTCGGGTGCAAAAACCGAAGATTTTCAAGAGACAGAGACTGCGTGCAGGAAACCCTGACGCCAGGAACAATCCAATGAGCAGACAATACATTTATCAAGTCGAAGACCTGACCAAAAAGCACGGCCAACGGACCGTTTTGGAAGACGTTTGTTTGGCGTTTTACCCGGGTGCCAAAATCGGCGTGCTGGGCCCCAACGGCGCCGGCAAATCCACGTTGCTGCGGATCATGGCCGGGCAGGATACCGAATTCGATGGAACCGCTCGCTTAGGGAAAGGTTTTACGGTCGGCTATTTGGAACAAGAACCGCCGCTGGACGAAACCAAAACCGTTTTTGAGAACGTCGAAGTTGCTGTTGCCGAGCGACGAGCGATCTTGGATCGCTACAACGAAATCAGCATGCTACTTGGCGACGTCACCGACGACGACGAAATGCAGAAACTGTGCGATGAAATGGCACGACTGCAAGACACAATCGATGCTGCCAATCTTTGGGAACTCGATCGTCAAGTCGAAATGTCGATGGCTGTCATGAATTTGCCGCCGGGCGACGCCGCCGTGACCAACCTGTCCGGTGGCGAAAAACGACGTATCGCGCTTTGCCAACTACTGATCCGACAGCCCGACCTGCTGTTGCTGGACGAACCGACCAACCACCTGGACGCTGAATCGGTGTCATGGCTGGAACAACATTTGGCAAAGTATCCCGGCACAGTCGTCGCGGTCACCCACGACCGATACTTTTTGGACAACGTCGCGCAGTGGATTTTGGAAATTGATCGCGGCAAGGGAATTCCATTCGAAGGCAACTACACCGCCTGGCTGGAAGCTCGCGAAAAACGGATGCAGATCGAACAGCGACAATCCAAGGCGCGAGAACGTACCTTGGCCCGCGAACTGGAATGGATTCGAATGAGTCCGAAAGCGCGGCAGGCAAAGAGCAAGGCGCGTATCAATTCGTACGAAAAACTTGCTGCCCAGCAATTCGAAGATCGACCGGACGAACTGGAAATCCAAATCCCCTCGGGGCAGCATCTGGGCGAGCTCGTCATCGAAGGCAAAAACATCCACAAAGGCTACGGCGACAAAGTTTTGATCGATGATCTGTCGTTCCGACTGCCGGCCGGTGGGATCGTCGGTGTGATCGGCCCCAACGGTGCCGGCAAAACCACGCTATTCCGGATGCTGACCGGTCAAGAAACCCCCGATAGCGGTGAATTTCGTGTCGGTGACACCGTCGACTTGGGCTATGTCGACCAAAGTCGTGACTCGCTGGACCCCGATCACACGGTGTTTCAGGAGATCAGCGGCGGTACCGAGACGATCGTGATGGGCGGTCGCAACATCGCTGCTCGAGCCTACGTGGCACGATTCAATTTCAAAGGCTCCGATCAAGAAAAGAAAGTCGGCAACCTCTCCGGCGGTGAACGCAACCGCGTTCACTTGGCAAAATTGCTGCGTCAAGGCTGCAATGTTTTGCTATTAGACGAACCGACCAACGATTTGGACGTCGATACATTGCGGGCCCTCGAAGAAGCCATTGCGAACTTCGCAGGCTGCGTTGTCGTCACTAGTCACGACCGCTGGTTCCTAGATCGGCTCGCGACGCATATCCTGGCGTTCGAAGGGGATGGCAAACTGACGTGGTGCGAGGGGAACTTTGACACCTACGAACGCAACCTTCGCGAACGCCTTGGCGAAGATCCTGATGAAGCGAAACGCGCTCGATACAAAAGTATTCATGCCGGTTGATAGACCGGAGTTGTTAATAAAATTGACGCAGCGGACTGAGTTCCCCTGTACGAGAACGACAAAAGGAATGATTAGATGACGATCTTGAGAGTGGGAACGAACGAAAAGTATTCCGAAGGCTGGGGTGCAGCATTTGGAAACGGCAAATCCAAAACCAGCACCAAGAAGAAAGCAAAAAAGAAAGCCGCCAAAAAGTCGGCCAAGAAAAAAACCAAAGTAACGGCGTCCGCAAAAAAGAAATCTGCCAAGAAGAAACCGGCCAAAAAGAAAAAGACAGCGACGAAAAAGTCCGCCGCCAAGAAGAGCACCTCTAAAAAGAAGACGTCAGGTAAGAAGAAGCGAACCGCCAAGAAAAAGAAGTAGCTGACACTTCCACGTTTCGACGCATGCGAAGGCAAATTTTCGCCTGCTGTCGACTTCCCTCTTGGCACTCTGCCCGCCGGCAACGACCGCAAAAAACAATCATGTCCAGCCTTCCAGCACCCGACGCGCTGAGCGAATCGCTTCAGAGGCTGGCTGGCTATTTGAATTTTTCGTCCGGCAAGTGCGACGCAGCGACCTTGTCGGCCTGGAATCATGTCTACGATATTGCCAGCGGCGGTGACCCACTGACCGGACCGCCGGCCTGGCTGGTCCTGAAAGACTGGTTGCTCGAATCGTTTGATCAACTTCGTGACAGCCAATCCGCTTTTCGCGATGTAACGCAAGCCCAACGCGTCGTTCGCTTGCTCTGGAGCGAACTACTGCCGGCCTACGCAGATTTTCATCGCGACCTGTTGTTTCACCAACACGCCGAAGTCCTCTTCAACGGCTTCTTTCTTGCTAGAGCCTGCGAAGCCATTTTGTCGATTGACCTGGGCGAAGACGACGAGTTCATCGTGCATGCGGCCATCGATCAGTTGAACGATTTTGTTGGCTATCGTCCTGTCGCCGTGCTGGAAAACCGCCGCTGCGAACCCTACCCGCACGAATTCATCCGACCGATTCCACTATTCATTCAGGGTGCAGGTGTATCGGCCGGCCCCTACCATGATTTGATCAAGCTGGCGATCGAAACACTCGAGCAAACCGATCCCGACATTCTGCGCAGCGCGGCGTTCGACTTGGCCCAGTTGCAGGAATTATCGCTCGACCCGCGTGCCTACGACTTTGATCATCCCGTCAATCGACGCCCCAATTACCATTTTGGCGGTTGGGATGAACGAGCCATCGGCGAGGACGGTTACTACAAACGCTTTGTGTTGCGACAAGTCACACTCGATGCGCTGCTCAGCCGTCTGAACGACCTGGATGATATCGACCGCCAAGAGTTGCTGGTCGAAGCAGCATCGGTGCTTGCGGGCACGATCCTGATGGCGTCGGGAATCAGTGGCTGGGGACCGGGAGCCTACACCAGCGAAATCACACTCGGTTCGCTGATGAAACCGATCGCTGCCTACCGTGACGCATTTTATGGCGATCGAATCCAACAGCTGACCGGTCCGCACGCCGAACGATTGGCCAGCGAGCAACAGCTCCGACGACAACCGTTCGGCGCCGCGCGACAACATCTCAATGCTGCCTTGGCCGAGCGGCGTGCGGCCCAACTGCAACATGTCCAACTTGCGCGACTGTATGCCCGAATGGGTTACCCCGACGCGGCAACACGACAAGCTGATACCGTGCCCGCCACGTCAGCCAGGATGATGTGTCGCATCGATTGCGAAATGACACTCGGTTTGAGAGCCCTGCGCAGTGGTCAAATCGATGCGGCGATGAAAGTCCCCAGCGAAGCGTTTGATCTGATTAAGCGAGGCATCGATTGCGGCGCCTTGATTGATCCCTGGGACATCTTGGCGTTCGGCGGAAATTTCAGTCTGTATCCCAGTCCCGATTGCAGCGTGCACGATTCGCGAGTGGACGACCTGCTGTATTTGGTCGAACAACTGTTCAGTTACATGGCTCGCGTTTGGAGCGAAGCGGCCGCACAGAATAACGAGGTCGTCTACACGGAGATGGGCGACCGTTACCGCGAGATTGCCGAGTGGTGGCGACAATTTGCGGCCCACACGATCGATTCGATCGATGCCGCGGACCCGCTGGAGTCGTACGAGTCGGCCAAATTGGTCGCCCGCGCACTGCGATTGTGGCACGAAGGCGGCGCCGCAGCCGGAGATGTCGCCTTCTGGGCACCGCACGCGGACCTGTTCGATTCACCACGCGCCTACGCCTTGGTCATTTCTGCTTTGCTGGACCGGCGTGACTTCGTGCCGGCGATGGCTCTGTTGATCCACTGGCTCAATCAAGCCGATCAGGTTGGATTGCGTTTGGGCGGCAGCTCTTTGCCACGGCTGGCCGAACGATGGCTTTTGCGATTGCGAGAATCGGTCGGGGGTGACGGCGAACTTTTTGGCGAACCGTCCATCGATCAAAGCGTCACCCGCGATACGTCCGAGATTTGGCCGCTGGTTCGCAAGTGTTTTGATTACTTGGAAGCCAACGCGGAAGAGTTTTGGTCAGCACCCACATTCATGCTCGGCCAAAGCAAATCCCCCCAACGTGATTGGGATCGCGAACTAACCGCAGCCGAAGAGGCCGGCGACGACGACGAAGGGTTATTCGACGCCGCCTACGAAGGAATGACGTACCGCGACACCACCGATGATGGTAACGAAGGCGCGGTGTTTGAATTCGGCGACGAAGGAAGCTGTGATGAACTTGAGGCAGAATCCAAGCGTCTGGTCGACCGCTTAAGTTTCTTGCAATCGCTTGCACGGATGTGGGCGGTCGCTGCTGACATCGCGGTTGCCGACGAGAACGCCGACGGCGCGCAAGACCGTTTGCAGGCACTGCAATCCTGGGCCGACCGCGCCTGCCAAAACCGGATTGGGCTGCTGGAACTTCTGGACGCCGTACGCAACTACCACGTCAAACCTGCCGGTAGCGACAAAGAATCGATGCGGAGCTATGACCGCAGCCGTGTGCTGCGTGATTCCCTGATGGAACGCGTCATCGGCACCGCGGTGGAAATGTCTGATTCCCGTCGGCTTGTTTGTGGGGCATTGTTGGCCCATCAAAAAGCGAACCGCAATATCAGCATTCCCGATTCGCAACCGATCGAAGAAATGGGTGCCGACGACGCCCATGCCGTCCGCATGTTTGCCGCCTTGATTGCAGGTGACAATCAAGAGGCATGCAAGGTATTCCCAGCGTTTCTGGATGCCTTGCGAGACAAAAACCTGCTGTACATCCCGCTTTCGCGCGGTGGCGACCCGGTCAAAATTTACGTTGCAAGACTACGCCAACGTGTGCTGCGTCACCTGATGCATTGGTTGCCGCGACGTGGATTGATCTCGCAGGCGTGCCAGCTGATCGAAACGGCGCGTCAAATGGAACAACAAAACGCCATCGGAATCGGCGCGGTCACTGAATTCGATGGCCTTTTCCGCGCCGGATTCCGATCACTCGTCGCGTCTTTGGTCGAATCGACGCGACGACCATTCCAGCAAAAAGGCCAAGGCGACGACGAAAAGGCCGTCGCCGAACAATTGATCCCGTTGTTGGAACGACTGACCGAAACGTTGCTGGGTAGCTGGCTGGCGCACAGCCAAACATTGCGATTGTCACCACTCGAGACAGTGACCGACCCAAAAAAGTGGGACAAACTGGTCAGATTCATCACCGACTATGGCGATCCGATTTTCACGCAGATGTTTTTGCAACTCGGCAACGTGCGAGCCATCTTGCATCAGGGCGTCGCCAATTGGCTGCAACGAGCTATGGAAGAAGGCGAAGACCAGTTCTGTGACACACGACTATTCGAAGACTTACAGTCGGGTGTCTTGAGCCTGAAAGAAGCCGATCGCTGGATCACGTTGGTCTATGAATCACTGATTGACCACCACGCCGAATACCTGGATTACAACAGCACGACGACGCAGAGCGATCGTGGTGATTTAATTTACATGTTCATGGACTTTTTGCGGCTACGCACGCGTTACGAACGCATCGCATGGAATTTAAAGCCGGTGATGTGGGCCCATGAAGTGTTGGTTCGCAGCGGGCTGGAAAACGCGGCGATGATGTGGCGGCGCAGCTTGAGCGAAAGGATCGGCACAGAAGCCGATTTGTATGTCAAGAAATTACGTGACTTGCAAAGCAACTACGCGATGCGAATGCCGACAGTGGCCGATCGAATCCTGGAACGCTTTGTCCAACCGATGACGATCGCCCGAATGCGCGCATTGGTCGGTCCGGCGATGCGGGATGCCGAAGCGAATCGCGAGAGTCGTAAGTTCGATTTACTTGAGCAGGAATCCGAATTGCTGACGCGACACCCGACCGGTGTCGGACTCGATGTGCCCGCCTGGTTGGACGCGTTAGAGGAAGAAGTGGAAAAGCTAGCAAAGCGTCGTGCCAACAGCGAAATTGACCCTCAGGGTTTAATGACGATTCCAATTTCCGTATTAACGGCAACGAATTTGAATGAGCAACTGACCGCAGCACGGTTGCAAGGTCGACGATTACCACACATGAAAAAGGAGTAGTGCATTCGTTGAAACCTGTGGCTACACCGTCCGAACTATTCGCTACAATCTGCCGCTTCGACTAACTCACTCCTTGTACAGAAGAGCAGCAACCCACGGATGAACACGCTTGCAATCAGCCAGCTTTCAACACTTCGCTGGAGCATCGAACAAGACGTTCATGCGTACAGCCGACGCGGCTTCTCTGGTATCGGAATCTACCGACCAAAACTCGAAGACTACGGTCTCGATCGAACGATCGAATTGTTGGCCGAGTTCTCGCTCTCTGCGACATCGCTTTCTTGGGTGGGCGGATTCACCGGCAGTGATGGTCGTGCGTTTGGCGATGCGGTTGCCGACGCCATCGCCGCGATCGACGACGCGGCGAACTTACGTGCCGACACGCTGATCGTGCTCGCTGGCGGACGCAACAATCACATTCGCAATCATGCTCGGCGCACGTTGTGCGAGGCGCTCAAGGAAATCGCCGCGGTTGCCGAAGACTATGACGTCCGCATCTCGCTAGAGCCCATTCATCCAGGCTGCGGCGACGAATGGTCGTTCGTAAACGACTTGCAATCGACGCTGGACATTATCGAAACCGTTAATAGCCCAGCACTCGGCGTCGTATTGGATACGTACCACGTTGGCATGGACGAAGAGGTCGTGCGGTGGTTGCCGGACATCGTCCCCCATTTGCATCTGGTCCAACTCGGTGATGCACGACACAGCCCGTTGGGCGAAATGAATCGCTGCTTGCTGGGTAAGGGCTGCGTGCCGATCCACACGATTTTGCAGACATTGAACCAATATCAGTTCCGCGGCCCATTCGAAGTGGAATTATTGGGCGAAGACGTTGAGTCGTTCTCGTACGATGAAATCCTCGATCACACCCGCAACTTTATGGATCGGATGCGGATGCGGGTTCAGCACGATTCACGACCGGGTTAGCAGCAGCACCCGCCGGTTCAAGATTCGGCAGAGCAACCGGTACCGGAACCGGAGCGACAGCGTCATCGGGCACGACAGCAACATCAGGCACCGCAGCGACACCAGGCACTGCAGCGATGCGTGCCTCGGCAGCAACCGCCGCCTGTCGCGGCGATCGTTCTCGCTTTGCGACCTTGGGCACCCACAAGGGAACTCGCTGGTCTTCGGGCAACAAGCCGCGATTGACTCGCTCGGGATCTCGTTGCGTCCACGTCTCACGCATCGACGGCGACCAGACCTGCCGCATCAATCCTTCATCGTTCCACGTGCATTGGTAGTGATCGGGATCCCAACGACGCTGTGGCAACTGGGACGGTTTCTTGACCAATCGCCAAGCCCGCACGTGGAATCGATTGTGTGTTTTGGACCAATCGTAAAAGATAACCTGGCGAAAAACTTCGCGGCCTTCTTCGTCGACGAAATGATTCAATTCAATCAGATCGACGCGTTGGCGGACCACCGATGGTGCGGTGGTTGAACCGGGAGCAACCCCCACGACGAGCAAGCCGGCAAGTGTCATCCATGACATCATGTGTGGTCCTCCAGAAACGATAGGGGCGCAGCACGGCACCCTTCAGATCCTCGGTTACCAAGACGCTCCGCCGTGGGTAAAGAGCAATTCTCGATTCACATCAGCCGTGTCGTTGCAGCCCGAATCGGTTTTGTCACGTCGATCTGACGCGAATGAACCCAGGTTTCTCGCCCCCAGGGGCCAATTAGCAATCGGTTACCACGGGCCAA
>JABDKS010000026.1 GCA_013002105.1 Pirellulaceae bacterium
GCCGCCAAACTCCTCGACGCGCTGCGACCGATCTTCCTGATTGACTCCAACGATAGCGATCCGCGACCGATGACATCGACGGCAAAGCAGGCCATCAACGCTGACACGCTGATCGGCGTGACGAAAATACCAGTCAGACAGACGCCGACGCCCACCGCTCTGACCGTCCCCATGATGCCAATCCAACCTGCGATGCCAATTCAACCGGCACTCAAGTTCAATCAACCCTAGTTCCATACGGATCAGACGAACGCCATGCGAATTCAACTTGCGATTCGGACCGCAACGATCGCCATCGTACTCGGATCGTTCGCCTCAAGCCTTTGGGCACAACCCAAAGAGTTTCTGCCGTCAAAGAACCTGACGCTCGATGACCTGGTAAAAGCCAAAATGGTGGTCGCCGATGGCGAGCCTCAGGTCCAAGTCATCGTCAATGCCTATCGCAGTCAAAAAACGACGATGCTGGAACCGGAAAGCCGGATCCGGCTGGATACCGCCGATGGCAAAACGCTACTTCTGAAATTTGACGGCCCGCGTCGCAAAGAGCTCAAGAGCATCGTCACCGCGATCACACCCGTGGGGCCCAAGCCTGTCAATATCCCGCTCAACGAAGCCCGCTTCTTCCGACTCGATGGACAGAAAGTCACCGCGAACCAAGCCAGCGAAATGCTTACCAACCAGCGACCGATTTTTTTGATGGAAGAATCCGCTGGCCAACCGCCCGTCGTGCCCGAGCTACTTCGTCAGGCACTCGCGACCAACGGACTGATCTTGATGACCGATCGCAGGGTCCGCGAGATTGCAGTCGATCACACCCTACTTGATTCTGCCGAAGAACCTGATTCGATTGAGCCCAATCCAAACACCCCAAACCAAGATCTCAAAAGCACCAACAAGGCGTTTTAAAATCAGAACGCTGTCTGTTCCCCTCCCGACAGCCGCACGGCGATAGCCGCGGTTCCCTCTTTCCACACACAACCGAGGCTATCGCCCTTCGGCTAATAAAAACAACGCTGCTTTTTCCCAACACGACAGCCGCACGGCGATAGCCGCGGTTCCTTCTTTCCAAACACAACCGAGGCTATCGCCCATCGGCTAGTAGAAGGACCGCTGCCTTTTCCACTCCCGACAGCCGCACGGCGATAGCCGCGGTTCCTTCTTCCCATACACAACCGAGGCTATCGCCCATCGGCTAATAAAAACAACGCTGTCTGTTCCCCTCCCGACAGCCGCACGGCGTTAGCCGCGGTTCCTTCTTCCCATACACAACCGAGGCTATCGCCCAACGGCTAATGAATAGAACGCTGTCCAGCTAGCGCCTTTTCGATCCCTTGTACGCCAACACGGATCCTGGCGCAACCTGGCCGGGACAGGTCCTTGCGCACGACAAACGCACATCAGTGACCTCCGCAATGCTCAGGCGAACCAAACGAGCGTACTCGGATCATCGCCCGGTGTGATCATCGCCCGGTGTGATCCTCGCCCGGTGTGATCCTCGCCCGGTGTGATCCTCGTCTACATCACCGAGAAGTAATTGTCGCAGGCAAAATCCATGTATTCGTTGGTCAACTCAATCGGAAGATCGTTAAACAAGCAGTAGTTCTTCACCTGCAACAACAAGTCACGCGGCTGGCACATTCGCATCGGTCGATCGACATCCAGAAAGTGTTTCTGGATCAAGTAATCGATCGGCTCCTGCTTGTACGGAATCTTGGTGACCTTGCACATGATCTCGAATAGCTTGCGGAAATCCGCCTCAGGTGGATCTTCCGCTTCGATCTTGTAAGGAATCCGCCGCAAAAACGCTCCGTCGACCAAATCCTTTGGTTCCAAGTTCGTACTGAAAACCACCAGCTGATCAAAGGGAACTTGGATCTTCTTACCGCTAGCCATGTTCAGAAAGTCATAGCGTTTTTCCAATGGAATAATCCAACGATTCAGCAGCTCGTCAACACGCATCTTTTGACGGCCGAAGTCATCGATCACCAGGGTGCCGCAGTTGCTTTTCAGCTGCAACGGGGCTTCACTAATATTGCTCTCCGGATTGCACTGCACCTCCAGCATTTCCATCGTCAATTCACCACCGGCCACAATGGTGGGTCGTTCAATACGCACCCAGCGTTTGTCGAAGCCGCCGATATCCAGGATTCCCGGTCCATTATCGGGCATCGCGACTTCGTGATTCATCGGGTCAAACACACGAAGCACATCGCCATCGACGTCAACCGCGGCGGGCAACCAAATGTACTTTCCAAATGCGCCAGTGACGCGCTCGGCGATCGACGTTTTACCGTTACCTGGGAAACCGAATAGAAACATACCGCGACCGCTGGCAACCGCGGGTCCCAGTTTGTCGAACATGCTGGGGTTGATTAACAAATCGCTAAACGCCCGCATCAAGTCAGCACGCTTTGGATACTGACCCTCGATCGACTGCATGGCAACGCTGGCGATGTAGTCTTCCAGTGCAACCGGACAGGCACCAAAGTACGTCGAATCATTCGCATGATTGCGAGCAACCGCGCGACCGGTTTCGGTCAGCATGTAGACATAATCATTGGTTGCCGTCGAATTCTTATAGGCAACATTCTGTTCCATCTTGAGCCGTGTCAACAAAGGTTCGACCATTCGGAACGGCAGCTTGACCTGATCGGCAACGCGACGGCCTTCGGATTCGCCCACGTTCAACAGATAGCGATAGACGATCGCTTCGAGCATCGTTTCTTTGATCTTGGCCTCTTCCAGATCGCTCGGTTCGGCCGGTCGCCACGGCTCATCACGCTCGGGCTTAAAACCGAGCGCCATCGGTAATTTTTTCGATTCCTTGAGTCCCTTGGTTGGAACCGGCAGCGATTCTTTTCCCTTCACAGGTTTCACCGGTGGCGGTCCTTTGCCGCCGGAGGCAGGTGGCCGTTGCGGCGCACCAGCGGGTGGACGCTGTGCCGGAGGTGTGCCGCCTGAGGGTGCTGCACCTGGCGCTGCACCTGACGCGGGCCGGGGTGCGGGACCCGACGCGGGCCGGGGACCAGTCGCTGGGGCTGGCCCCTGTCCTGGCGCAGCAGATGGAGGCTGCGGGGGACGTTGTTGCGGCGGAGCTGCCTGCTGCCCCGCTGGCCGTTGGCCTGCCGGTCGCGGCTGCTGCTTGGGACGTTCCTCTGCCGGAGCGGCCGCGTCATCACCGCTGAGATTTTGAATTCGCGAGATCAAAGCATCCAGTTGGCTATCAGCTGCGTCCGCGTTCGTACTCTGGCTCATCGAGAATCCTTGGGGTGATGATGCAACTGCGTCGTGCAATTGGTCCACGCACGTCAGCGTTCACGCGGATCGGAGAGCAACAAAGCTAGCTCGGACCGCCGGCGGTAACGACGCGGATCATGTAGTTGATCGACCGCCAGGCCGCACGGCGTCCAAAAGCCTGGCACCGACCGAATTGTTCCGAACCGGCGCTAAATACCGCAAAATCGACACAGTTTCACTAACCGATCCGGAATTCCAATAACCGGAACTTGCACGACGCTGGCATCGATTGTGATGACAATGAGCTCGCGATCGCGGGTCACTCACCTCGCGCGATTCTGAATTTCTGCAGCATTTGGATCACGAATCTTGTCGGTCGCTTCGATCCATTGTCGCTTTTACATACAGAAACATCCACTCGCGAACAAAGCGTATGAT
>JABDKS010000080.1 GCA_013002105.1 Pirellulaceae bacterium
GGTTCACGCGGGCTGTATTGCTACACGATGGATGGCCAGTTGAAATGGAAGCGGGATGATTTTGGCCCGATGAACACGCGAAACAGTTTTGGCGAAGGAAGTTCGCCGACGATTCACGGCGACATGATTTTGGTGCCTTGGGATCACGATGGCGAGTCTTTTCTCTATGCGCTCAACAAACTGACCGGCGAGAACATTTGGAAAACGCCGCGTGACGAACCGACATGCTGGGCCACGCCGCTTGTCGTTCAACACGGCGATTCGAAACAGGTTGTGATGAATGGTCAGAATGCGGCCCGCGGATACGATTTGGCCACTGGCAAAGAATTGTGGCGATGTGATGGCCAAACCGAGCGACCGGTCGCGTCGGCCGTTGCCGGAGATGGACTGGTCTTTGTCACAAGCGGTTTTCGTGGTTCTTTCTTGGGAGCGTTTCGACTGACCGGTCACGGCGATATCGAAAACACCGATCATGTTGCCTGGACGCTGGACCGCGATACGCCCGACATCGCATCGCCACTGTTAAGCGATGGACGACTTTATTTTCACAAAGGTAAGTCGGGCGTACTGACCTGTTTGGACGCGGCCACTGGTAAGCCGCACTATTCGGCACAGCGAATCAACGGCATCAACAGCACCTATGCATCGCCTGTTGCCGCGGGTGGACGTATCTATCTGACCGGCCGCAGCGGAACGACGGTTGTAATCGAAGACTCCGAGGAACTCCGGATTCTGGCAACCAACACGGTTGGTGAAACCGTCGACGCCACGCCCGCGCCGGTGGACAACGAGCTATTCATTCGTGGCGAACGTCACCTCTTTTGCATTGCCGAGAATTGAACGATGAAAAATCTGAAACGTTGGGTAGGTGGATTCGCGCTCATTGGATTCGTCCTGGCGATCACAGCGTATGCACAGCGACGCGGTCGCGGCGGCGGCGATGAATCGCTCCAGGAAACCTATCGCGGCATCGTCGCGGGTGGAGAGATCGAAAAGGGGTTGTTCCCCATTAAGTCGACCGGAGTCAGCACGGAAGTGGTTGTGGATGCGGCGAATGCGTTTTTGGCGGGGTTGAGTGACCAACAGCGACAACGAACGAAGTTCCCGGTCGACGACTTGGAGTGGCGGAAATGGGACAACCGGCACTTCTACAAACGTCAAGGTGTCGGTTTCGACGAAATGGATGACCAGCAACGCAAGCTTGCCTTCGAATTGCTCGGTGCCAGCTTGAGCGCCAAAGGACTGAAACTTTCGCAAGACATCATGAAACTCAACGGAACGCTTGCCGAACTCTGCGAGAATTACGAGGAGTATGGCGAGTGGCTGTATTGGATCACGATCATGGGGGAACCGTCCAATACCGAGCCGTGGGGCTGGCAAATTGATGGGCACCACCTGATCATCAACTATTTCGTCATGGGCGACCAAGTCGTGATGTCACCCGTTTTTGTCGGTAGTGAACCAGTCCATGCGACCAGCGGCAAATTCAAGGGTACGGTCGTGATGCAAAGCGAACAGGATAGTGGCTTGCAGCTGATCCAATCGCTCAGCGACGAACAACGCAAAGTCGCCGTGCTATCGAGTGAGAAACGCGAGAATAATGCGCTCACGCAGGCCTATCGTGACAATGTCGACTTGGACTATGCCGGTATCGCCGCCAAGGATCTGGATGATTCACAAAAAGCGTTGTTGTTGGAAGTGATCCGTCAGTACGTTGGCAACATGCGTGATGGTCATGCAAAAGTCAAAATGTCGGAGGTCACCGAACATTTGGACCGAACGCATTTTGCCTGGATTGGTGGCACGAAGGCAGATAGCGTGTTTTATTATCGTATTCATAGTCCGGTCGTGCTGATCGAATTTGATCATCAACGACGTGTTGCGCCGTTTCGATCGCAACAACCGACACGAGACCATATTCACGCAGTGATTCGCACCCCCAACGGAAACGATTACGGGAAAGATCTACTGCGACAGCACTACGAGACCCATCACACGCACCAGTAGTCTCCAGGCGTGTCGCCTGATCGCGTGTCGGTCCTCGATTTGTCACGCTCGTGTGCCAGTTGGCGTAGGCAGGACCTGTCCGGGC
>JABDKS010000911.1 GCA_013002105.1 Pirellulaceae bacterium
TCACTCGAGTCGTCACCCGACTGAGCTACGACTTCTTCAGCCGGCGGCTTGTCGTCGTTTGGGCCTCGAGCCAACTCCTGCTCCTCCTGACCGTCGCGGTAGTAGGTCCGCAGCGGCTTTGGCAGCGGGTCGATTGCCAACTGATCCGTCATGAAACCTTTGTCCTTTGCCAACCGCAGCACCTGCATGACATCACCGTAACCGCCACCGACAGCGACGATGCCCTTGATGATATTGGGCAGCGAATTGTCAACCATCATCCGGCGATCATCCTGACCGGCTTGAAATCGACTGATCCGGACTTGGTTCGGCTGCGTCGGGTCCGGTTTCAAGATCAGCCCATTGGGACCGAATAGGAATTTCTGAATCTTGATCGGTGCGGGTGTGCCAAAAATGACGACCTCGGGGGATTCACGCAGCGATACCACCACGGCAGCTTCGGCCGTACTGGGTACCTGATACATGCGGAACGACTGACCGATCATTTGCCCATTGAGCACGCGGCGGCCGTCGTCGCGGCCGCGAATCGAAGCGAATGCGCCGTATCGAGTTTCTAAACTTGGCTCAGCAAATAAACGCGACAAAGCGTCGATGGCTAACTGCTGTGGAATTCCTTGCAATGCCAACAGCGACGAATGCCGAAACGCCGGCACAGACCGTGCGGCGGCCTCCAAGGGCTCGATCGCTTCGGTACGGTCCAAGTACGCAAGTGTTTCGGCAGCGTAAAATCGTATCTCTGGATTAGTAGAATTCAGCGCGTCGATCAGTGTCGGCACGGCGTTCTCACCAATCGCCTCCAATTGCAACGCGGCATCCGATGCCGTTTCAGGTTCACCGAGCCGTTGCGCCAAGTCGGTAAGGCGTTGTTGGCTATCGACAGAGGCACTCTCGAGACCCAAAGCCAGAATCACGGACATCATTCGGTATTCGTTCCCGCGGTAGCGTGGATGCACTTCGACTTCGACGTAATCATCCTCTACCGCCTTGGCGATCCCGCGACGTGTGGAACCATCAAAGAAAAAGAATCGGTTGTTAATCGCCGCAGCAATGTCGGACGCCATTTTGACGTGTTGAAATTCAGGCCTCAGAATCAAACCGAGGTTTCGGTCGCTTTGGACACGACCACCGGCCAAGATCATAGCCTCCTGCTTTAGCGTCGCATCTTCGCCCGCCTCGTAGTCACTGCGTGTCAGTAGAGGACCGGTTCCCATCGCCATCACGTCACTTTTTCGGATCGTGCTTTTGAGAACTTGTTGATGACGCATCCGCGTATCCAGCAGCCAGCCGCCATGCAGGTCGCTGACGCGACTGCGTGGTGGTGAACTGACCAGCAAATCAAGCGGATCTCCGCGACGTGCCCCCGGACGAATCAACGCACGCACACGAACCAACGCGGTCTCGTCCAACTCCAAAAACTGATTGGGGTTGGCAACATCATTGTGTTTCATTTCCTCCAGCAACTGATCGCGAAACGATGACGGATCTGCTGGACCGCCGGTGCCGGGCAAACCGTTGACGACACCGACTCCCTCGACCGCAATCGGTCGCATACCGCGTGGAATTGCCGCCTTTCGAATCAGGTCGGGCGGATCAGGCACCTTCATCAAGTCTCGCAGGCGGCCCTCATTGTCGACCTCGTCACCTCCGCTACGCCATAGCGACGTGCAACCAAGCGACGAAAGGGTCATCAAGACAACAACGATCGACAACCATCTCGTGGCGATCTTCAAGGCGTCGTTTAAAGGCTTCCTGCCAGTCATCGGTGTTCCCTATCGCAGCATTTTTGATGGACTTCCGGATCGGAAATCCCACTCGGCGTCGTCCAAATTGGCGTAGTCACTTTGCGGTCATACTCAACGCGATGCGACGAAAGCAAGAGAAACTCCGCGCGAGCAAAGTCGATTGACTAGCGGAGTTTGTCGTTGTCGCGGTGGCGGGCTTGATCACGTTGCGTCTTTTTGACCAGATTTCGACGCAGGGCATCGGTCAGATCGATCCCCGACTGATTGGCCAAACAGATCGTGACGAATAGGACGTCAGCCAATTCGTCAGCTAAATCGCCGGGTGTTTCCCCCGATTTGCACGACTGCTCCCCGTGCGTGCGTGACAAAATCCGAGCCACTTCGCCGACCTCCTCGACCAATTGGGCCAGATTTGTCATTTCGTCAAAGTAGCGAACCCCGATGGTCTTAATCCACTGGTCCACCGCCTGTTGAGCGGCCGACAAAGTGACCGCGTCAGAATTGACCTGGTCGCTCATTTCGCTAGCAATAAGTAAGTTCCGCTCTTGCCGGCGACGGCCAAGTCGACATCACCGTCACCGTCCAGGTCTTCGGCGACGATCTGCAAACCGCAACCGACGTGACCTTCGTCGATCGTGTATCGCGTGAACGCTTTTTGTTTGGCATCCCATTGGTAGTAATACAAGCACGGCATTTCCATTCCACCGGGGTCGCGTCCGTTGTGCGCGTAGTATCGTTTGCCCGTAATCAATTCAGGTGATCCGTCACCGGTGATATCAGCCCAACAAAGCGTGTGTGGCTGACTGTAACTCTTATCAATCTCGTGTTCATTGAAATTGATTTTGCCTTCGTCATCGCGGCCTTCGTTCTCCCACCAGAACAAACCGTAGTCGTGACCGTTTCCTAAAATCAGATCACTGTCACCGTCGTCGTCCAAATCAGTCACGATCATTGGCAAACTGGAGTGAAGATCCCAGTTGCGGCGGAACGTCCAAGGTTTGCCCCACGGATCCGAACCGGGTTGCTCGTACCATCCCTGACCAACCAACAAATCCAAACGTCCGTCGCTATTGATGTCGCCAACGGCTAACCCATGACCATTGCCCCGCTCGCCAACTTGATGCGGCACCAATTCATATCGCGGCGAGCCATCCGTAGCGGCTGGCTGCTTTTTTCCCTTCGCATCGGATGCGGCTTGGGGTGCATCGGATTCCTTTTCCACCAACCGATGGATAAACGCCGGCGTATCTTTTTTCCAACTGTTCGTGATCCATTCGGGTCGACCGTCGCCGTCGATGTCGGTCAACAAAGACCCTTCGTTTTGCGACTGACCGGTGTCAAGCAACAGGTGTTGCGGCCAATGTTTACCAAGACGCAACGCTTCGTCCCCTGGGTTCTCGTACCAGTAGACTTCCGTCGGCAAAAAAGAACCGGCAATCACGTCCAGTCGACCATCCGCGTTGACGTCGAAAAGGTAATCTCCATTGCTTTGGATGTAGCCATTCCAATCTTCGATACTGCGCAACGGTCGCGGCACCCACTGACCACCGCGATACCAGTTCCGTCCGGCAACCAAGTCGACCTTGCCGTCGCCATCGATATCGCCCGCGGCGATTCCCTCGTTTGCGTCAACGGCCAACATCCGAACCTCAAACTCAATCGGCTCCCCAGCACGACCAATCTGTGGTGGCGTAGCAACCAGCACCACACAATCGAGCAACACGGCAATGGACAACAGGTGAACAAATCTCATGGTAAATTCCGTAGGGCGGCGGTGGGATCGATGGAGCAGGGCAGTGGTGTGAGAGTCTGCGGTGTGAGGGGCAGGGCAGCGGTGTGAATTCTCAAAAAATTGGCGGAGGTTGCTAGCGACGACAGCCGTAACCAACCTTCACGGGGGTCGATTCTACAATCGTTGCGACGAATCGTGTTCCCATTCCGCCCTAAATGCTTCTCCAATCGCCGCAAACTACACGTAATTGAACTGAATTTAGCACGCAGACACCGTTAGGGCTGTCGGTTATTCTATCGGTAGGGGACGATCACGACTCTCAACCACAAACACCATTCGCCCTATCAACACTGACGGCGAATTCTCTTGAGCGTCCATCATTCCATTAAACATGTGAGCGATCGTTGAATCCAACCACTCAAAAAGAACCACTCTTTTTCGACGACCTTCAAGTCGGAGATCACTGGGTGAGCCAGTGGCGTGAAGTCAGTGGCGATGATGTCGCAGACTTCGCCGCCCTGACCGGGGATCATGATCCGCTGCACACCGACCAGGGCGCAAAATCGCCGTTCGGCGAACCGGTCGCCCACGGCCTGCTGGGACTTAGCGTGCTGGCGGGCTTGAGTACCAACTTCCCGCGAGTGGCGACACTCGCGCTGGTTGGCATTTCGGACTGGCAATTTGACGCGCCTATTTTCTTTGGAGACCGTGTTCAGGTATCCACCGAGATCGAGGCGATCGAACCGCACGGGCGTCGAGCCGGCCGAGTGACTTGGCTGCGAAAGTTGTTGAACGAAGACAACCGTGTTCTGCAACAGGGCCGATTCATCTCGCTGGTCGCCACCAAGGCTCGTGCGACGCGGATGTCCCGCCAGGCAGAAACATCGACGCAACGTGGAACGCTGCCCGCGCGATAGGCGCATCCGCAGCAAGAGCATTTTGATCTTCGATAGCCTTTGATCGTAGGCCTGAACCTGTCGCGAAATAAAAAAGCCGATGCTTTCTGCATCGGCTTTCTCTTTGGATGACATTCAAGTCATCACTTCAAACGATTTGGGACGATCGAACTCAGGCGACCGGTTTTTCCATGAATTCCGTTTCGGTTTTAATGTCGCTGCCGTCAGGCGTCGCATCACTGTCGATCTTGAACCACTCTTCCTTGAATTCCATGTAGCCGCCTTTTCCAGCCTCGGCTTGCTTGAGTGCGACATTGGTTCCCAAAGCAATCACGGCATCGCCCATGGCAACTTCCGGATAACAGCGTGGGTGGTTTTCTTGATCGGGGTTGCGAATGCAGTACGCCCAATGCTCGATCTCTTCGCGGTATCCACGGCTCACGGGGCCGGAATCGGCAGCTTTGGCCACCGGAGCCGCCGCATCGCCACTCGCACTGGTATCCAAGGCGTAACCGCTGTCACCTTTTTTGACCCCGGCTTTGCTACTGGTGTCACTATTGCGATACAACAGAACATCCGTCTCCTTGTCCAAAATCAGCGTTCCTTTGGTTCCCATCACGACTTCGCCCCAGCCGCCAAAACCGTTGCCGTTAATCGACGAATAGGTGACGACCACTTTCTTGTTCGGATCGGTTTCGTAACCGGGAACACCGCCGTTGGGATAGTTTTCGACTCGATCGTAGTAACCGACGTCGAAAGTTTCGGAGTACTCGGGTCCAGGAAACTCGAACATGCAGTACACATGGTCACCTGCGTCGCGGTCCAGCGGCATGATGTGTCGTCCACCCACCGCATGCACGCTCAACGGATGGACCTTCTTACCGTCATCCCGCAATGAGCTCAAGAAAATACTCACAGCGTCCAGTTGGTGGCTACCGAGTTCGGCCATCAAACCGGCACCGGTACGATTGAACAATCGCCATCGATGCAGTTCTTCCATCGCAGTAAACATCGTGTCGCCGACGGCAAAGTCTTCGTAGCCAAACTTCTTTGGATCGACATTTTTGTCAGCATCCCACGCACGCCACTGTGCGACTTCGGCCGTTAACCGTGCAATTTCATCCGGGTCGGTAGCCGACTTCAATTTGTTTTCGCGGTTGCGAAGATCCTTCAAGATCTTCTCGAACTTCTTGCCCTCGGCGGTCATTTCGCCACCCGGCAATGGCATCGACCAACTGTCACCGCCAGGCAAATTGCCGCGGTGCCATTGAGCACGAATGTGATGCAACTGTCCCAACAATCCCCAACGGATCAGATTCACCGCATTGTCGTATTTGACGTTGTAGTGGCGTTGGTGACCGGTAGCGAGATGAAGGGGATTGCCGTCG
The DNA here is from genome assembly GCA_013002105.1 of Pirellulaceae bacterium. Next base: position 5,759 of record JABDKS010000911.1, read on the forward strand.
TTATCCTTCATGTCAGCCGCCATGCGCGACATGACCTTACACTGAGCGACGTTGTGAGCCATCAGTTTTTCGGTCAACACGTGCAAGCCACGCTTCATCGCCTGCGCCGCGACCGGTGCATGCAACCAAAGCGGCAAGGCAATGATCACCGCCTCGATGTTGGGATCATCCAAACAAGCCATGATTCCGCCGTTGTTGGCGTCATAAACTTTGACATTCTTTTTCGCTTCAGCCTCGTCTTTGTAACCAGCGACTTGCATTAACCCTGGCCGACGAACCAGCGCCGATGGGCTACTCCAGTC
>JABDKS010000913.1 GCA_013002105.1 Pirellulaceae bacterium
GGTCAATTGCGATCGGACGTCTTCGGTCTTCGCCATGCCCATCATCTTGGCAATCAACGCTGCGATGGAGAGGTCTTTGACGCCATCGGTGTCCAAATTGAACTGTCCCATCATGCTCTTGAGCTGATCTTGGAAATACTCCGCGTTGCCATCAAAGAACGTGTCCTTGATGTCGGTTGCGACGCGGCTATTGTAAACGAATCGGTCGATCGCTTTGCCGCCCTTGACTGCCGACGTGATCTGGTCAAAGAACTCGCCGTCTCCACCGACGATGTCGATGCGAGCCGCCTTGAGGGCTTCGCCCACGACACCGGCTTGGCTTTCGGCAATTCCGCGTTGAGCATCGATCGCAGCGATTTCGACATCCTTTTCTTTGTTCAACTGCAACTTGAACTCTTCGTGGTCTTTTCCGACCGTGTCCAAAATCTTCATCGCTTCGGCCTTCTCGGTAATCCCTTGAGCCTCGCTGCGGAATTTCTCCAGTTCGACATTGGCTTCGGCCAAGCCTTGTTTTTCGACCGCATCGGCTTTGGCTGCGATACCCTTGGCTTCGGCGACTGCCTTCTTTTCCAAAACGGTAGCTTCTGCCAAGCCTTCTTTTTCCAAGCTGACCGCCCTGGCTTCTTGGACCGTCGCGTCGGCGATTCCGGGAGCCGCCTTGGTGGCTGCTTCGGCTTCGGCCAACATTTTGGCGGCCGCGGTTTCTTTCTCGGCAGCATCTTTCTTGGCTTCGGCGTCGATGCGGACCTTTTCGGCCAGCAATTCTGCTGATTCCTTTTCCGCTTGCGCCAACTTGGTCACGCGGATCAGTTCTTCTTCGGCTTTCATTTCGGCCGCGGTGATCTGCACTTGTTTGGCACGATCGGCACCAGCGAACTCTTCGGTATCCTTGATTCGTTCTTGCTCTTCGACCACCGCACGTTCGACAGCGACCCGCTCGCGAATCACTTCTTGAATGTTGCGTTTTTCGACTTCGATCGCCTTCTCTTTCTCGACGTCGGCAACGCCAACAACTCGCATGCGCTCGGTCATCTCCAAGTCGCGATCACGGTTGACTCGCTCCAACTCCACCGCGTCGGTCTTTTCTTTGTTTCGCTGAGCGACCAGGACCTGACGCAATTTGTTTTCCTCGGCCACACCCAATTCTTCTTCGGTGGCGATTCTCGCTCGCTCGGATTCGAGCCGTTGTTCTTCTTGGACCTTCTTGGCGGATGCCTGTTCGCGAGCCGAAATCTCGGTGATCTCGCGTTGTTGCTTCTCGACCGCTTCGACCCGTTGACGCTCAAGCGCCAGGATCGTTTCTTCAGCTTCGACATCTTGCTTCTTGAGGGTCTTTTCTTTGTCACGCGTGAATTGGTTTTCCTTGACCTTTTCGTTGGAGGTCAATTCGGTGATCTTTTTGATACCTTCGGCGTCCAAGATGTTGGTCGGACTGAGCATCTCCAGCGGTGTCTGTTCCAGGTAATCGATCGCCGCGTCATCCAACTGGTAGCCGTTCAGGTCGGTACCGATGACTTTCAGGATTTCGTCCTTGAATTTGTCTCGTTGGTCATACAGATCGACGAAATCGAACTGCTTACCGACCGTTTTGAGGGCTTCGGAGAACTTGGCATCGAATAACTCACGCAACGTTTCCAGTTCGCTACATCGTTTGGCACCGATCGATTGGGCGACTTCTTTCATTTGTTCTTCGCTGGAGTCGACGCGAATGAAGAAGGCGACTTTGATGTCGGCGCGGATGTTGTCTTTACAGATCAAGCCTTCGCTTCCTTGACGGCTGATTTCAAAACTCTTGAGCGTCAGGTCCATCAGTTCGACTTTATTGACGACAGGATAGACCAGCATGCCGCCGGCGGTTTTGACGTCCATCACGCCCCAGCCGGTCTTGACGATCGCTTTATCAGGGCCGACGACCATGTAGCAACGACGCACAACGGCGACGCTGATCATGACCAGAACGGCGAAGATGACGATGCCACCGACGATGGTGATTACGAGCGGGTTCACGATAGAGTCTCCGGTTGAATATTGGTGACGGTGTAGGTGCGTTTAGTCGGATCAAATTCGACAATCTTGACTTCCGTGCCACGTGCGATGGTCGGGCCGTCGGTGCGTACATTCAGCAGCAGGGGTGCTGCGTCCGTACGAAACTTAGCTTGCCCGAATGTGGGGGTCGCCTCAATCGACGAAATTTCACAGGTTGCTCCGACGATTCGACCCGTGTCATAGCCCGGTAGCGTGGCAAACTTGCCCACCAACGGCTGCGTAACCCCTTTTGTGATCATGACCGCTACAACCGCGTTGCGGATCGCCAACAATGTCGACGCAATCCAGGTCGGGTCGTAACGCTTGAAATCAAAACAGTGCCACATTCCATAGCCGATGCACCAGAATGCGAGCGTGAAAATGCCGCCCCAAATCGCGATCGGCACGCGACCAAAGTTGGTCCATCGCACCGTGATCGCGCCCAGGCTGCCCAGCAGTCCGGCACCACTGACGTGGCTCACGCCATCGGCGTCTACGCCCCCATCGATACCCCCGTCGACGCCGGCATCGACGCCCCCATCGAGCCCTCCAACATCCAAGTCGGGTGCATCGACATCCAGGTCCAAGTCGACGTCCATATCCATGTCCAGATCAATTAATCCAAACATCGCGATGACCGCGTAGAGCATCATCAGGACTAACAGGATCGATGCAGGCCAAACGGGACCGACAAAGAAGCTTTCGATGATTTCGATCAGTGACTCAGACACGCAAAAAACCTAAACAGGATGAGTAGAAGCTCTCATAGCTTAACGGTTAGGGCCGACACCACTAAAAAGCAGGGCGCAGATACCGGGAAACAAATCGCAGAATTCCGATTCCTCGCCGCAGGGCTGGGATCGAGCCGGTTTCGCCCGCATACCGCCGCGACAGAAATGATGTCGCCAGGTCAGCTGACCAGGTCGACACCCACGCCGCGCCCGCCGGCGGTGCCGCCGCCGCTGAGTCGCGCCAGCGAGCCTCGCACCGTCAGGCTGTCCAGGTCCAGCAGCCCAACGAGCTGTTGGTCGAAATCGACGACGGCGAATTGCCGCTGACCGCGACCGAGCGACAACAGTGCATGTTCCAAACCGGATTCAGGAACGAGTAGCGGACCGCCGTGGTCGGCCAATTGTCCCGCCGTTGTTGACGGTGCAGCGCCCTGTCGAATCGCTTTGGCGACTTCGGACAATTTCAGCATCCCCGCCACTGAACCGGTGGCCGAAATCACCGGCAGCGCGACCGCGGCAGTGCTTTGCCATCGAGCGGCGATATCACTCAGCGGTGTGTCCATCGCAATCGCCGGTGGGAATCGAATCATCGCGTCCTGCACGCGTAAACCGCGAACCGACTCCATCAGTTCGACTTGTCTGGCCTCGGCCATGCCGGCGTAGCCGACGAAAATCGCGATCAGTAGTGGGACCGGATTTTGCTGATCGCTTGTCAACCACAACAACGCCATGCCAACGGCGCACAACAAACCGATTCGCGATGCAACAAACGTTGCCTTGCGATAGTCCATTACCATCGCCAGTAAACTTCGCAGCACGCGTCCGCCATCCATGGGAAAGGCGGGAATCATATTGAACAACACCAATACCGTGTTCGTGGCGAACATGATGAAAACGTAGTTGAACAAACTGGGCTGATCGAACAGACTGGCTTCGCCGCCGGCCAAGTCTTCCGAGCCGACCGAGTCTTCATCAATTGCCTCTTCCGCTGCCAGCGCCGGTGTGGTGACGGCTTCATCTGGATCCACGACGGCGCCGTTTTCGACCATCGCCGTGCCGGTATCGCTGTAGGGGCCGGTATCGCTGTAGGGGCCGGTGAACAATTCCAATCCACCCATGCCGATCAGCACCCCCGCTAACACGATCGCGATCACGACGTTCACGGCTGGGCCGGCGACCGCGACGACCAATTCTTTCCAAGGCACGCGTGGCATTCTTTCGAGTCGGGCGACGCCGCCAATTGGCAATAGCGTGATGTCTAACGTGGGGATCCCAAATCGTCGGGCTGCCAACGCGTGACCGTACTCGTGCAGCGTCACGCAAAAGAACACACTGATCACAATGGTCAGAATGAACGCGACCGCCGCAGGTCCCTGATCCCAGCCCTGGAAGGCGGCAAAACCGAGCAAAAGAGCGAACGTCCAATGAACGAACAGCTCGATGCCGAAGTACTTTCCGAGGCTGAGCCGCTGGTTAAACACTGTGTTTCCGTGCCGCGAGACGCTCCGCGACGACGCTGCGGAGGAAAATAGGGAGAAAAAGAACAGCCGCGTGTGGGCGGTTGCCGTCTTATGCATCGTACCGCAAACTCATCATTCGCACCGCACCCTTCAAAAAAGGCGCGAGCGAACCCATTGCTCCCATTTCAACGAGTGTTTTTCCCATGTTGCGACACAAGCTGATCCATCCGCAAATTTCTTCGATTCTCGCCTCGGCAGGTCACCACAGCACGGTCTTGATCGCGGACGGAAATTACCCGGCCGCCAGCAAGCGAGGCCCACGTGCGGAATTGATCAGTTTGAACCTGATGCCCGGTGTCCCGACCTGCAACCAAGTGCTCGAAGCGATCCTGTCGGCGGTTCCCATCGAAGAGATCGAAGTGATGGAAACGGAAACCAGCGGACCCTACGCGTTGGACGGCGATCCGCCGGTCTGGGATGACTATCGGGAAACGATCAAAAAAGAAAAGTTGGATTTAGAACTCAAGTCGATTGACAAGTGGAAATTCTACGAAGCAGTCAGTACCAACGACCACGTCTTAACGATCCAAACCGCCGACCAACAACGCTACGCCAATATCTTGCTGCACGTCGGTGTCCGAATGGATTAGCCGGCCGTGCAGACGTGTGATTACGTCTTGGCTACAGTTCGGAGGCTTTGATCTCTTTTACGGTCTGACCGGTTTCGGCCGACAGAAAAAATACGTTGTAGTTGTTTGCTGCCAGACGGTCGGCGCGGGCGCCATAGGCAATCAGCTTGCCCGATGGTGATGCGTTCAATCCACTGGGATAACTATTCAGGTCGACCGACCAGACGAGTTCCGCGTCCTTGGCGGACCGCATTTGGATTTCGTAAATGGTTTTGCGACCCTCACGCCGCCTTGTGCCGACAACGAATCGGTCACTTCCTGGCACCCAGCATGCCGGGGCAAAGTAGCCCACGGCATTTTCGACCATCAACTTTGCCAGTTTGTCCGAGTCGATGTCTGCCAACCAGATCCTGCCGGTCGGTTGACAACTTGACGGGCCCAGCGGAATGCATTCGCCGCCGGAAATCAATAGTCTCTCATGGTCCTTGGAAATCGAAATTGACTGCGCACTGCCGGGGCCAAAGGGGATGCGTTTGACCGTCTTGAGAGTGGCCAGATCAAAGAACTCCACTGCCGATTCGCGACGCGATTTGTCATCGTTGAGCGCAAAAAGGAGTGTCTGATCATCCAAGAACGAAACACAGTCCGATTCGTCATTGTAGATATGGTCCTGATGGATCGCCTGACCGTTTTGCAAGTCCCAGATGTTCAATTGGCTGAGCGTGTTTTTACGTTTGTGCTGGCTCGACACGACAGCCAACCGTTTCCCGGTCGGTGAGAAAGCGAGCTTGGATACACCTCCGGCGTGACCTTCGAACGACCAAATCGGCTCGCGATCGGGTAAATGCCACAGTCGGACCACACCATCATCCCCGCCGGTCGCAATCACCATCTGACTGGCCGGAGAAAATGCCACTTCTTTGGTGATGTACTGCCGCCGCGGATCAGTCAGCGTGCGTACAAACGCACCAAGCGTCATCCGCATCGGCTCGACCGGTCGCGGCAACGGAGTTGGCCAAAACTGTTTCAACCGGTCGCCAGAATCGACGTGAAAGATACGCACGGCGTCGCCGCCAACCGCGTAGAGTTGCCCGGTGACCGAAAAATCCCCGCCTCGAAGTATTAACTCGGGACCGCGATAGACGACATGCCCACCGCGTAGGACCAAATCGGCCGCCATCACCGGCCCGCAAACCAATAGCGCCCCTACGCAGGCAATCCAAATCCGCCCCGGAGGTGTCACTAATTTGACTGGCAACCTCTGACGATCATCGTTTGCAGTCCAAACTCTCATCATGGGCTCTTGTTGTACGAATACGACACTCTGCACCGACGTTCAGCCGAGAGATTATTTCAGCGGCACGCAAACCAATTCATCATCACTGCGGGAGAATAGGTGGCCATTGGCAATTGCCGGATGGGCCCAGACGACGCCGCCGCGACGATTCAGTTGCATCCGTGTGGGCTTGATCAATTTCGCGCGCGAATGTTCCTCGAACCCCATCGGCGTAAGGGTCGCCGAGATCAATTCGCCCTGTTCGTTTTGCATGATCTCACGAGGTCCATTTTGGATGATGTACACCGTTGCCCAGCGGTTGCGGCGGACGACCGATAGGTCTTCCCAAACGCGGTCGCCGGTTTTGATATCCAGGCATCGAAATTCGCCGTAGCTGTCGACACCGTAAATGTAATCACCGCGAATGACCGGATTGCTGATCATGCAGTGCAATGCGTCCGTGTTCTTCTCGTCGATTCCCGCGCGGTGCCACTGCTTCACTGCGGCCGGTTTGTCCGGATCCAATTGGATCAACATCGAACCATCGTAAAACGACGACACGAACAAACGGTACTTGTCATCAACGATCGGCGTGGGCACACCGATGGGCATTTCACGGGGCAACATCGGGACGCTCCAGAAGACTTGGCCATCGGATGGATTGATTCCGGTGATGCTTTCGCCGGTCCAACAGACCACCACATCCTGTTTGCCTTGGCGAATCAGAATTGGAGCGCTGTAACCGGCTCGCTCGTCGATCGCACGCCACCGCTCCTTGCCTGTCGCCAAGTCCATTGCCACCACGCACGAGTCGCCACGGCCGGCAGCAACCTGAATGATCAAATCGTCATAGACCAACGGTGCGGCAGTAATCCCCCAGTTGGGCATCCGTGCGTCATAGTCCGCACTCAAATCGCGTGACCAAATGACATCGCCGTTGGCGGCATCGTAACAATGGAAATGCCCCATCGCGCCGACCGTCAGTGCACGATCACCATGAACCGTGACCGCTGCGCGGGGGCCGGCCCGGTAACCGATCGCGTATTTCGCTTCATACTCGTGTTGCCAGATCTCTTTGCCGGTCTGTTCGTCAAAACAGAGCACCCGTTCGACTTCGCGATCGATGTCATCCTCGCCGCGGTCGGTCAGATAAACACGACCATTGGCGACGATTGGACCGCTGTAGCCCGCCCCGACTTTAGCGGTCCACTTACGTTTCAGAACTCCCGACGGCAATTCAGCAACTTGCTCGCTACGGCTGAGCGTTGCATCGCGGTTTTCGCCACGCCATTGCGGCCAGTCATCAGCGTGCAGGCTGGAGCCAAGTAAGCAGGCGGCTGCCAAAACGATCCATTTCATATTGTCCACGTATCCATCCAAGGTTTGGGAAAGCGAAAGAGAGTAGTCCAACGATACTGGCGCGGTCGTCAGTCAGACCGTTAGCGGTAATCATCCGTTTGCTGGATGAACATAGGGGTCACGGTAATCGCGTTTCAAACTCGCGGTCGCCTCGTCGTCACCGACGATCGTATGGGTCGCAGGGTCGAACTCGAAAGTCCGCTCCAGTTTCATCGCTTGATTGGCCATGATGCACGAAGCGCTACTGATGTGTCCCTGCTCGATATCCGCGACCGGTTTGCCACGGCTATCTATCGCATCCAGAAAATCACGCATGTGCCCGCGAATCGCCGACGCGACATGCAGTTCCAAATTCCAGTTCTTTTTGTCGGCCGTGTCGGTCGGATATTGGTCTTCTTCGATCACCGCATCGCCATGAAGTTTCTGTCCGCCACCTCGGGGGATGAAATCGTATTTGTGCACATCCAGTTTCAGCGTTCCTTTGCTGCCGTAGATGATTCCCGCCCACGGATACTCGGGATCCGGCGGCGATCCCCAACTGCGGTGCGTCCAGACGACATCCAAGTCATCAAAATCGAACGTCGCCGTCTGGGTATCTGTGATGTTCGCTTTGGAATCGTGATCGACCAAGATGCCGCCGGCACTGCTGATCCGCCGCGGCCAGCCAAGTCCGAGTTGCCAGCGCACCATGTCCAGCATATGCACACACATGTCACCGACGATCCCGTTCCCGTACTCCATGAATGCTCGCCACGATCGCGGGTGAACCAGTTCGTTGTAGGGTCGCATCGGCGCTGGGCCCGTCCACATTTCGTAATCCAAGTTTTCCGGCGGTGCCGTGTCGGGTGGATTTTTCTTGGCACGCATATGGTAGTAACAGCAAACTTCCGCATGCGCGATGTCACCCAGCAGCCCCTGGTCGACCACGCGCTGTTTTGCTTCGATCAAATGCGGAGTGCTGCGGCGCTGTGTCCCCACTTGGACGACTTGGCCCGTTTTGCGCGCGGCGTCCAACATCGCCTTGCTCTCCAGTACATCCACGCCGGTCGGCTTTTGGACGTACACGTCGGCACCAGACTGGACCGCTGCGATCATCGGCAATGCATGCCAATGGTCGGGCGTGGCAACCAAGACGATATCCAAGTCTTTTGCTGCCAGCATTTTGCGGTAGTCGCTGTAGGTCGCCGGTCGCTTCTTGGACGCTTGACGTGTTGCGATTAAATCGGCCGCTTCGCTCAGCATGTTGGAGTCGACATCGCATAACGAAACGACTTCGACGGGTTCAATGTTGATCAACTGCAGCAAATCGCACTTGCCATACCAACCACATCCAATCAGCCCGACGCGGCGCGGTTTAGCCGCCGGTGCGGCGTAAGCTCTGGTGGCCAGGGCGGCGGTGGAAGCCGCGAAAGCGGAGTTGCGTAAAAAACGGCGACGGTCCATGAAAACACTCGGTGAGCAGAGGGAGCGATAAGAACAAGCCTCGCTATTGTCCACCGCGGCGACGCTGGAAGCAACCGAGAGCCATTGCATCGGAGCGGATCGCCAATTGCATCGGACGTGATGGTACATTCGACGTGATGGACAAAGTACGTGAACATAATCGCAACAGCTGGGACCGGCTGGTCGACCAAGCCAACGAGTGGACGGTCCCCGTCAGAGCGGATGCCATCGCGGCCGCTCGCCGCGGTGATTTCCAATTGCTATTAACGCCATCCAAGCCGGTCCCGGAAACCTGGTATCCACCGCTGCACGATCTGCCGACGCTCTGTCTGGCAACCGGCGGCGGTCAACAGGCACCCATCCTGGCAGCGGCCGGAGCCAAGGTGACAACGATCGATAACTCGCCCAAACAGTTGGCGCAAGATCAGTTGGTTGCCCGGCGAGAAGGTCTGCAAATCGAAACGGTCCACGGTGACATGGCCGATCTATCGATGTTCGCGGACGGCCAATTCGCACTGATCTTCCATGCATGCAGTAATTGTTTCTCGCAGACCGTGCTGCCGGTTTGGCGCGAAGCGTTTCGCGTGCTGCGACAGGGAGGTGTCTTGCTGGCGGGTTTTGCTAATCCCGTCCGGTATGCGATCAAGGACGCCGATCACGACCGCGGACATTTGCTGATTTCCCGCAAACTACCCTGGTCGGATTTAACCGATCTGACCGATCAGCAGTTGCAAACGCAACGCTATGACGTCGATGAATCGCTCGAGTTCGGACACACGTTGGAGGACCAAATTGGTGGACAGTTGGCAGCCGGTTTTCACATGACCGCGATGTTCGAGGACGGTTGGCACGGACGCGACAATGAAATCGATCCGCTCTCCAAGTTGATGGATTCCTTCATCGCAACCCGATCCATTCGGCCACCGACGCCGTGAACACGCCCACGCATATCGTGATTTCGATCGCGGCACTCAGTCGGTCCCCACGCGATGATCGCGAAACTCAGCCGACGACCTATTTTTTACCGGCGGTGATGGGAGCCGTGTTGCCCGACGCGGCGATGTATGTCTTTTACGGTGTCGAAAAGTTCATCGTCGGCAGCAGTGAGCGAGTGATTTGGTCAACGCAGTACTATTTGCCCGCTTGGCAGAATGTATTTGATTGGTTCAACAGCGTTCCGGTTTGCCTGATCGCGTTGCTGGCAGCACTGCGATGGGGAAAGCGGGCTTGGGCAGTACTGTTTGCATCGATGCTGTTGCATATCGTTTGTGATTTTCCGCTGCACCACGATGACGGACATCGGCATTTTTGGCCGCTGAGTGACTGGCGATTTGAAAGTCCCGTGTCGTACTGGGATCCGCATCATTACGGGATCTATGCCGCCGCTGCCGAAATGGTGCTGTTTGCGATTTGCTATGCGATCGCGATGCGACGACACCGACGAATCCTCTATCGCGTGTTGCTCAGTGCAATGGCAGTGATGTACGCGTTGATGATGATAGGCTACTTCGCGTATGTACTTTCAAGAGAAACCTAGACCAATTTTAGTTTTCTCGTAGGCCGGGACCTGTCCTGGCGCAGCTGTGCCAGGACAGGTCCTGGCCTACGATTGATCCCACGTATTAAGTAAAAATGCTCTAGTCGCAGCAGGTCCCTGTAGTGTTTGTTCGCATCGGGAGGGAAATCGCGATCAAGAGATCATCGCGCTGGGGTGTTAAACCCGCTCCCGCTTGGTCAACTTTCGCTCTACGAAATCGTCGTCAAAACCCACAGCTTCGTGGAGAGGTGCTCGTTAGGCGGCGGACGTTTTGATAAAGGCGGCTCGCTTGGCCTGGATCTTGTCGATCACTCTGCAGACATCTGCGACATCGATCGCTCGCATCGCAGGACTGGGGAACGCGGAGGTTTGCCCGTGAGGGACGTAGGCCTTTGCGATCGCGGTTTGTCCGTACGGCCCGGAATCACTTGGTCGCGTCGAACCGTACAATCCAATGGAGGTGGTTCCGACAGCTACCGATAGGTGCAGCGGGCCGGTGTCGCCGCTGAGGTACAGATCGGCAGTTTCGATCATTGCGGCCAAATGCGTGAGATCCATTTCCGGCGCCAAGGTCGCGTTTCCTTCGGCGGCATCGACAATCTTTTCAGCCATGCTTCGTTCGGATGTGGTTCGCCAAATCGCGACGCTTTGGTAGCCGTATCGATGAGACAGATAGCAAGCGGTTTCGGCAAATCGTTCGGTTTGCCACAATTTGCTCGGCAGCGTTCCACCAGGATTCAAGACGGCTAGTCGATCCGAATGGATGGTGCGCCGCCAGCGCCCCGCCCACGTTCTCGCTTGTTGGCTCAGTGGGAGTTGCCATTGCGTCGTGGGAGCGTGAACACCCAGCGGGCCGAGTAATTCCAGGCAACGATCGACTAAGTGCGTGGATGTCGGCGTCACATGAACATTGCTCAGCAGGCGGCTACATCGGTTTGCATACGACCGGTCAAACCCGATTCGTTTAGCGGCGCCTGATAAACGGCAGGCCAAGGCGGTTCTGATGGTGCCCTGGCAATCGATCGCGACTTGGAAGCGATGTTGCCGGAGAACTGTTCGTGTTTGCCGTAACATCGAGGGCGACGATTGCCAACCTTCGGGCAGTGCAATGACGTCATTGATCGCGACATGATGACGAACAATCGGGGCCGATTTCTTTTCGACTGCCCAAGCAATATGGGCGTCAGGAAAGTGCTGTCGCAGCGCGCAGGCAAGGGGCAACGTCATGACGGTGTCCCCAATCTCGCCCATTCGCGCGATCAGGATTCTTGGACTGTTCTTGCTAGGCATTGCAGTGGCCTTTGAAAACAAACGATCGCTGTCAAATCGAACCAACGTGTCGGTTCAAGCAGCATCGCTCCAGTATTCTTTCAACCAGTTTGCCGGACGTGTTGATTTGAACACGCTCGCTGAGTAGCCATTGATCGCTTGCTGGGGTAGCGGATAGCCATGGAATGCCAGGATCCGCATTTCGGTGGGCTGATGCGGTTCGCGGATCACGTTCATTGGAAACACGGGCCGACAATGACGCTTGAAACTACAAACCCACTGGTCGGGCCAAAATGCCAAGTCATCCGCGAGTGTTCGACTGACATACTGTTGCTCGATTCGAAACGTTTCGAGAACTTCGGATTCGTTGGCAGCAAAATGTTCGTAGACGCGAGAGTGATCAATGGGATGAAATCGGAACACGGAGGTGTTGCCGACACGTCCATCGCGGCCGGGCATCCAAGAGCGGCGTTTCTCCAGCCAATCATGAATCACACAGAACTTGCCAGGTTGGTAGGTAAAGAAATCGTCCAGTGAACCGGTCACGACGATGTCCAAGTCCAAGAACAGTGTGTCGCTATCCAGCCCCGCAATCCCTGGTTGGAAGAGGCCTACCTTGCGCCACGTCTCGCCACCCTTGCGCGAATCAAAGGTTGCTTCGTCAAACGAAGTCACCGGCAACGGTTGGACTTCGACATTCGAGTCGATTCCCGCACCGTCGTCGGTCAAGCAGATAAATCGAAACGGTGTGGAGAGGTTTTTGCGGACGCCTTGATAGAGTCGATTGACATATTCGCTGCCGTATTTCGTTCCCCATTTGATGCACAGCACGTTAGCTGACATGGTTTCGGCTCCGCGGTTGGATAGAAAATGGATTGTTGGTGTCGGTTGCTTCGTTGCCTGCCGACACGTCGGAGGCCGCAAGCGGGCGGTTGGATCAAACGTGTAAGTACGAAAGTCGGCCGGAAATGTAAAGAGATTTCCGCATTGAACAACCACCTGGGTCCAAGGGCAGCGAGCTACGATCGTTGGCTCGATTCGTTATACTTTCGCACAAATGCCCGAACTGGCAGCTGCCCGAACTGGCAGCGGGGCAAATCGACCTGCCGCGTTGCTAGCATCACGACCCGAATTCCTTTGGACGTGTTTCGATCTCTCGTTTGCGTTGGATCCACCGTCCGCCTCGAAACTCAACTCAGTAACGCGTGATGTTTCATTTTCTGATTGCCGTTCACCTTCTGATTCCCGCTCACCTTTTGATTACCAAAAACCGCCATGTCGATTGAACTGCTGTACCGCAAGTTACTTATCATTCCGTTGTCAGCCTCGATCTTGATCGGCGTGCTTGCGAAGGATGTCGCGGCTGACGAAGGGATGTATCTGTTTAACGATTTGCCAAAATCGCAGTTGGAAAGTGCGCACGACTTTACGCCGACACCGCAATGGGCCGATGACTTGCGATTGTCATCGGTGCGATTCAACAGCGGTGGTTCGGGGTCATTTATATCCAGCAACGGGCTCGTGCTGACCAACCATCACGTCGCCAGCGATACGCTGCACAAACTGAGTACACCCGAGCGAAATCTGATCGACGAGGGGTACTTGGCGACGCAGTTGGATCAGGAATTGAAAGCGCCCGATTTGGAACTGAATGTTCTGGTTTCGATCGAGGATGTCACCGATCGCGTGAACGCAGCGGTCGATGCGAAAGCATCCGCTGAGGATGCGGCCAAACAGCGCCGCGGGGTGATGACAACGATCGAAAAGGAATCGCTGGATAAGACTGGGCTTCGTAGCGATGTGATCACGCTGTTTGGCGGCGCAAAATACCATTTGTACCGATACAAGAAATACACCGACGTTCGGTTAGTGTGGGCTCCCGAGACAAAGGCAGCGTTTTTTGGTGGCGACGCGGATAACTTTGAATATCCACGTTTCAACCTGGATGCGACGATCATGCGAGTTTATGAGGACGGAAAACCAGCGAAACTGAAAAACTTTTTACGTTGGAGCGACAAGCCACTGGCCGGCGGTGAATTGGTTTTTGTCAGTGGAAACCCTGGTCGAACACAACGAATCTTTACAGTCGCGGCGCTGAAGTACCTGCGTGATGATCGCATTCCCTATGTGTTGAACTATCTGCGTCGCAAAGAAATCTTGATGCAACAGTTTGGCTTGGAGGGCGTCGAGGCGACGCGTCGAGCACGCGATGAGTTGTTCGGAATTCAGAATGCGCGGAAGGCGTACACGGGAATGCTGGCAGGATTGCAGAATCCGCAAACGATGGCGGCCAAACTAGAGAGTGAAAAGAAACTGCTCCAGTCGCTGCAAGGCAATCAGGACCTGAAGGGCTTGGTGCAAGCGTGGGAGGACATTGCCGAGATTCAGTCGGAGAAACGTGAGTTGCTTGGTCAGACCGTTAGCTTGCGGAGTCAGTTATTTGATTTGGCGATGCAGATCGTGCTTTTGGCAGCCGAGGATCAAAAGAAAAACGAAGAACGATTGCGGGAGTTTACCGAGGCCGGACGCGAGTCGTTGCTGCAGGAACTGACCAGCGAAGCGCCGATCTACCGTGACTTGGAGCAAGCCAAATTAGCGGACGAATTGGGCCGTTTGGCCGAATTGCGTGGCGGCGACGATGATCTGGTCGTCCAAGTGCTCGATGGCAAAAGCCCACGTGACCGTGCGGCCGAATTGCTTGCGGGGACAAAACTGGACGACGTGCCCGAACGACAAAAACTGATCGATGGCGGCATCAATGCGGTCAATGCATCGGATGACAAACTGATCGGTTTGGCTCAGTTGCTGCAAAGCGAGTATCGACGGGTTCGAACGGCAAGTGAACAGTTACAAGAACGCGAGCGGCAGGCGTACGCACAGATCACCAAAGCAAAGTCGGCGATCGAAGGGACCGGCGGCTACCCCGACGCAACGTTTACGCTCAGATTGGCTTATGGAACGGTCAAAGGGTACGAGGAGGATGGCAAGCAAATTCCGCCGACAACGAATTTTGCTGGTGCCTACGAACATGCGACGTCGCACGACGGACAAAAGGATTTTGACCTGCCTGAGTCTTGGTTGGATGCCAAGTCAAACGTTGACTTGTCGACGCAGTTGAACTTTGTTTGTACGGCAGACATCATCGGTGGCAACAGCGGATCACCGGTGGTCAACCGTGATGGCCATTTAGTCGGTTTGATTTTTGACGGGAACATCCAAAGTTTGACCAGCGATTATCTGTACACCGACGATCAGGCCCGCGCGGTCAGCGTTTCGGGAGTCGGGATTCTGGAGGCGTTGCGTTCGATTTACGGTGCCAAAGAACTGGCTGACCAAATCGGCAAGTAGGACGAGGTCGGCACCCGCTGAATACGGCTGGAAGTTTCGACGGTCGGGAATTCCGAAGGGTGGGAGTTCGTGTTGGCTGGGCGGATCCTGTCCGCGCCGCAACGCTCAGGGTTCTTACTCGACGTCGAGCGTTTCTTCGGCTTCTTCCAGACTTTCCATCACTTCGGCGTTGGCCGTCCAGTAGAAAATCGTGCCGATGATGCCAAGGACCACTTTGACCATTTCAAAAACGAGCGCGACCAACGTGCCTGACGCTGACGTTTTGGCCATCGGGACGACTTTGTAAAGTTTGTCGATGGTCGCTTCCAAGACACCGACACCAGCGGGTGTCAACGGAAGGGCGGACATCAGCATGCCGACCGGCACGATGACAAAGTGTTCGATCAGCGTGGGCGGATCGGGATAAAGTCCGCGGGCGACAAAGTACATGCTGATCACCAACATGCTTTGTACACCCAGACTCATCACGATCGACATTCCAAATGCGATCGGATGATGGTGAAACATTCGCAGCGGCGGGCCGACTTTGTGGATCAGGCCGCCGATCAGAGGCAAGGTGCTGCCCCACTGGATCATTCGATCAACCATCCGTCCACCGAATACCAAGATGGCAAGCACAACCGTTCCCAATCCGACAAGAAAGAGGGTGCCCGTGGTGACTTGCCCCATGTACTCGGCGTCGGGGGGAATCTCCAAGAAGACCAGTGCGGCTGCGACCAGTAGCAGCAAGCCGTAGAGGCCCGCGCCGCGATCGACCAAGACCGATGCGACCGCCTCGATGCGTTTGCCGGGTCGACGCTTGGCCAAGAAAATGGCTTTGAATAGGTCGCCACCGACGCTGCCGGCCGAGACAAAACTGAGCAGAAAACAGATCGATCCCAGGCGTTGCGCCTCCAGCATGGTCAGTTCGATTCCTTGGCAGCGAACCAGGATGCACCAACGTGCAAAGGACAACGCCATCGCGCCGATTGCCACGACGAGCGCGGAAACCAAAAGGGGATAGTTCTTGTCATGCGTTTTCAGCGCGTCCCACTGGTGTTGGTCGATATTCCAGAGCAGGAATCCAATGATGGCCGCTGGAATCGCGAATTTGACCGCCGTCACCAGCACCCGCTTGGCCGTCCACCGGTGTTTTTCCTGTGGCAGATCTGCGGGGGGTTCAGAGAATGGCGGCGGGTCAGAATCGGTCAAGTCGAGCTCAGAGGCGTGGGCAGCAATGTGATCGTCGCAAATGCGGGTGCGCAGGCGACAAGATCTTTGTGTAGGCGGCAAGATAATTGCCCCTCGGGGTAGGTCCAAGCGGGGCCAATGGTGAATCGTCACGAAAAACGGTTGCCGTACGCACAATTCGTGGATTTCCGCTGGCCACGTCTGCCGATGCCAGTCGCGAATAGGTGTTTTCGCCCGTCAGGCGACGGCCGTGCCCGGTGGGCGGTGCGAACTTCGGCAGGTGACCCGGGCAGGTGGGTGGCGTAGGCAGGCGGGTGATGTGGGCTTGGCAGCGATCGGGAATAACCCGACCACGCAGGAGTTTGGTCGCCGGTCAGTCGAAAAACATCCCTTCTAACCTTGCCAAAACGGGGGTGAACCGATATTTTGCGGGGCCTGAATTGATCAGGTTTCCGAGCCACAGAACCGTTCTGATAGAGTTTTTGACATGACAATGGATCGCAGCCTCAAGGTAAAAGCCGGGGCCATTCGCTCGCGAAACGTTTTGACACGCGCTGAACGCGTTGCCCGCCTCAAGGAACTCGATAAGTTCAACGAGGAAGCGAGCATCGTCGGAATGCCGAAAGTGCGAGTGCAGAAGGTATCGCTGAAGAAGAAGAAGAAGGTCAAGAAAGCCGAAGACGAAAAATAGTCGGCAAATCGTCGTAGTCGATGACGAGAAGTCGTAGTCGATGACGAGAAATCGACGAAGCGTCCATTGGGGATCTGCCCTGCGTCGATTTGTCCGGTCCACCCGCCCGTCCACGACGATCCCCCCGTCCACGATACTCCGTCCACGATGCCGCCATCCACGACGATACCCCCGTCCACGACAAACTAATGGATGGTCGCGAAGTGGTTGAGATCGCCGCTGATTAGCCGATGAGGGCTACCAGCTGGTTCGTGTGCGCCGTAATCGGCTTTTTGGGTGGCCGCTGTGCCTATTTTTGCCTACCGTGTCGTCTTAGCGCCGGTGGGATGTAGGCCCGCAATATTCGACCCCGTAACGCTCGCTGAGTAGGATGCAAGGATGTCAGACTCTCGCTGTGAAAATGTGATGGACGAAAACGAACAGGCAACTGCCACGATCGATTCTCCCCCCGACGTCGCTACCAGTGACACGGCCGCGTTGGAAGTCGACCCACAACGACTGCCTTACCCCGAAAAAACGCAACCGTTTCGGATTCTTTGGGAATATGTCGGCGTGCTGTCGGCCGTCCACTTGGTCGCATTGCTCGCATTCGTGCCGTGGTTTTTTACTTGGTCCGGTGCGATTCTCGCGGTGCTGGGGCATTTTGTCTTTGGCATGCTAGGAATCACGATTGGCTACCATCGATTGCTGACTCACCGTGGCTTCACGTCACCGACTTGGCTGGAGCATTCGCTGGCGACTTTGGGGATGTGCAATCTGCAAGACAGTCCCGCACGTTGGGTTGCGATTCACCGGATGCACCATCAACACAGTGACAAACAACCCGACCCGCATTCGCCGTTTGTCAATTTTTTGTGGGGCCATGTGGGCTGGGTGGTTTGCCGACACCGAGACTTGGATCGCACGAGTCACTATGAACGTTATGTGCGCGACCTTTTGCGAGATCCGTTCTATTTAAAATTGGAACGACGTGGTGGTTGGTTCTTTGTTTTTGTTGGCCACGCGATCGTCATTACGGCCATCGGAGCGATCGTCGGTTACTTTGTCAGCGGCGAACCTGGTCGTTATGCCGCCAGTTGGGCCGTCTGGGCCGTCGCGGTTCGGACCACGTTCGTATTGCACGGGACATGGGCGGTGAACTCGCTGGCTCACGTTTTCGGATACCGTAATTACGAAACCCGTGACCACAGCAAGAACAATTGGCTTGTGTCGCTGTGGAGTCACGGCGAAGGCTGGCATAATAATCATCATGCCGAACCACGTAGTGCCGCACACGGGCACAGGTGGTGGGAGTTTGATATGTCTTGGCGAATCATCCAGTTCCTGGAATGGGTCGGGTTGGCCAAAGATGTCGTTCGCCCCAAGGCTTTCGCATCGGACGAACAGTCGTAGGTCGAAGCGTTGGCAAGCTGGTCGCTGACAGTGTTCCCGCCGGTCGTTTGGATCATTCCTGGGTTGGCGGCGGGTCCTTTGGTGGCTGTTCTTCTGGCGACTGGGTCTCTGGCGACTGGGTCTCTGGCGACTGGGTCTTTGGCGACTGGGTCTCTTTGCTTTTAACGCTCTTTGATCCCCGAGAGTCACCGTCGGATTTGCCACTGTCGTTGCCGTCGTCGGCTGCTTCCTTTGTTGTCGCGGCATCTTGAGGTTCGGCATCTGGCGAGGCAGGATCTGGCGTCGCGGCATCTGGCGATGCAGGAACGGGGGAGGTCTTGGCCGCTGGCGGCGGAGTCGCGGCTTCGACGCCGACTTTCCAGTCGCTGGGAATCTCTCCGTCACTTCGCGATGCGAACTGAGCCAGCAAACGCGTGTCCATCGAACTACTACGGAATTGATACTCGCCTCCACCCATCAAAAGATAAGCGCCGCCGAGGTGATCGCTGGCCAGACCGCCGACATACAAAGGATCCAGTGGTTGGGTGTTCGTCGCGGGTCGGCGGACACGACGAAGTTCTGCGTTGATTGCGTGGCCGGCGTTTCGCAGGCTTGACCGCGTGCCGCTGATCCAACCGAGTTCCTCGTCAGGGGATGAAATCTTTTCACCCACAAAGACGGTGTAGGAAAGTCCATCGGTGATATCGCGCTCGCTAACAGGCAGATTCAAACGAAAGACGCCATCGTTGGATTCGTCGATTGGCGTTTCGGTCGACGCGTGCATCCCCGCATAGCAAGTGGTATAGGGCAAGACACCCGACGCCGAGGGGCAGATCAAATTGGGAATCGACAACCCGCGGACTTCAGTATTCGCATCGGCATACACGCTGATGTCACGATCGATGGCGTTATAGACATTCTGTGCATCAAGCATCGGCAGCAGGGACGCGATCCAATTGTGGTGATAGCCCTTGGCTTCATTCTTGATCGGGCCCGTCGGATTGACGCTACCGGCAGGGTAATGACCAAATTGCGTGGAGTAACTGGACATCGCCAGCGAAAGCTGCACGAGATTTTGTTCGCAGGTGCTTCGCCGCGACAACTCACGCATGTTTTGCAACGCCGGTACCAGCAAACCAATCAACACACCGATGATGGCAATCACAACCAGCAATTCGACCAGGGTAAATGCGTTGGGCGCAAAACCGGAAACGATGTGCGGGTGGCGGTGATGAGAAGATTTCACGACTGGATCTCCGAGTTTGCGTCTAATTCGTTTGATACGGTTGTGTGTCATTTTTTGTTGGTTGGTTCTACGGATGACCGTTAGTTTTCGGCTGTAGCACTGGTTGTTGGATTACGAGGGCGAGTGATCGATCGACCGTCTTTGTCGCCCATTTTCCATGTTGCCGTCAGCGCGGTCTTGTCGGCATTGGCCGAAATGACGATCGATTGATCCAGTTGACGATCGATGGGAAATCGGATGGATTGCTGCCAATCGGTTTGGGTGGACTGGGCAATTGTCATGGCGCGTGTCAGCGTGTTTAACTGCGATCGCTCGCGTTGATTCCGCTGCGAGGTGACCTCGGCGCGCAGCATGGCCTGGGTTGCGCCGATGACGACCAAGAGCAATGCGACCACCAGAAGCAGGAATGCGGCACCGCGACGCGTATTTGGCTGATGCTTCTTCATGGCTTGGCCGCCTCGATGATCCACGCGTTGGCTTGCCCGTCGGCAGTCAGTTTGGCTTGCACGATCCGATCGTCATCGGCAAACGACGGCTGGCAACGCGGTGTCAGCGGGTACCGTTCACGCGAAACGATCTCGTCGCCGCTGTGAACAGTACGGTCAATGGCGACTGGGTCGGCAACGACTTCGTAACGAATGGTTGTTTGGTCTAGATCAATTTGCAATGCCGTGCCGTTGTCTTGAATGTTGACACCGGTCGAATCGTCCATGTCGTGACGGAATTGAGTTGACAAACGCGCGATCGACGCGCGGCTCATCTTGCTTTGATTGGCACGAAGTCCAATTTGCGTGATGTCGACCAACAAAGTTGCCGCCGCCATTCCCAACACCATCAATACTGCCAGTGTGGCCATGCACTCCATCAGGTTAAAGCCGCGCCGTCGTCGATGACGCAGCGGATCCACTTTCGGATCCACTTTCGGATCACTCATTGGAGCCTCCTTGGTCGGACGCGTCTGGGTTGGTCGTGGAGGCTGATTCGGATGCGATCCGCCAATCGTGCAATGTGACGCCAAGATTCGTGCCGCTCTGTTCGCCAGCACCCTCGGGCGTGACATGAACCGTCAAATGCATCGCAGGGCGTTGGTCGACTTGAAAGGGCTCTGTTTGAATTTGCACCTTCATCCCAGATGATTCGCTGCGAGCCTCTTGGATATCAGTCGCCGCCTGGGCGATCTGTGAAACGGCGAGTTGTTGCAGTTCGTTGAGAGTGTTTTCGGCGGTCAGCTGAGCGGCCAGTTGCTGGTCGGCTCGTAAACTGAGCACGGACGTCGACTTCGCGAGACGTCCGATGGCAATCGCGGCGGTGGCGAACAACGCGGCCGCCATCACGACTTCGATCACAAAACTCCCTCGCCGAACACGACGTGCAGACAGACTGCGCGCAGACGCCTGGCGTGTTGCATTAGGATGCGCTGCATTGGGACGCGTTGATTCGGCAAAGGGCGAACCGCGATCCATTATTTCGATCGTTATTGCTGGTGAGCTATGCGAGTCCATTGATCAATGCCACAAGGGTGCCGAAAAAACCGTACGTGTATGCGAGCACGGCCAAACCGAGTAGGACGACCGTCATCGGAAAAACGATTCCCATGAACCATCGGATATTGGCATAAGCGTCACGGACGCGTTGCTGTGCCAGGGAGTGTAATAGTTCGGCGCCCCGCTGTGCGGTGGTGCCGCGCAACCAATCACTTTCGCGGGCCGATAACCAACCGGAACGCTGCAGTGATTCGGCAGGCGAGACGCCTTGGCGAATCAAGGAATTCGCGTAGGAAAGCGACTTGCGTTGCGACGGGACCAGTGAGACTTGGGAGCCGAGTAACAACGCCTGGTCAACAGTCATGCCAGCGTCGATCGCATCGGCCAGTCCATGCAAGGTATCGGCTTTGTCTTCGACTGATCGCGGAGCGACCGGCATCCAACGTGGTACGGGGATGCCAAAAAAGCTACCACGTCCAATGATGGGCGTGACCAGCAACAGGATCAATACCAAGATTGTCAGGATGGCCTGAGTCGGCGTGCTGCCCACGATCAACCAATAGTGCGGCGTCGCCAATCCGAATTCACCCATCATTTGTTCCATGGTGGGAACGATGAATACGGAAATGAACCCAAGCACAGCGCACGTAATAAAGGCAGTCAGGACCAGGTACATGATGTGTGCGTACGCCGGCAGTACGGCCGCGTAGTGTGGTGGCGTGATGTAGTAGGGGCTTCGTTTTGACATGGTTCCCATATCGCCCGCCGGGGGCGTCGCCCGACCGGATTTCATCGCCACCGCGGTTGTCAATTGCAGCGGCACACGTGACCGGTTGGCCGCCTCGACCGGATCTTCGCCAGCCGTCAGGCGTCTGGCGTATTCGTAGCAAGGTCCACGCAGTGCGCCAGATCGCGCGAAGGCCATGGCGACTTTGGTGATCGCGCCATCTTGATGGCACACGGCGCGAGCCGCCGAATTAAACGTGCGTGCGGCTTGACGATAGCGTCGGTCAAAAATATCCGTGATTGAAATGATCAACAAAATCGTGATGATCAAGCCAATCAGCGACGGCATCACAAAGCCAAAGAAGCCGATCAAAAATAGAAAGGTGACAATTCCCATCGCGATTCGTAGCTGAGTTCTCATGTCATTCCTCCGATCGCCTTGATCGCAGCCGACCACATCCAGCCCAGTGTGGCGGAGATCGACATCCAAATGATCAAGCCAGCGGCCAGCGTCGAAAAGATGGGGGTTGTCGTGAGCAAGAGAGCCAATCGTTGTTGAGCAACTTCGAAAAAGTGGTCCTTGGCGATTTGCCAACGGAGCTTGGGTTCGGCTTGGCTGGATTGAACGAGTAATTCGACAATGGCAAGGTCGCCGCTGGCATGGGTTTGGTCGGCGACTTCGCTGCCGCCTTGTTCGACACGTGCGGCGGCGTTGAGCAGCCAGTCGCGACTCGATCTCGTGTTGGCAATCCTGGCTGCCGTGCGAAAAGCTTCGCAATAGGTGCATCCGACCGACAGCAGGCGAGAAACCGCGTCACTGGTATTGGCCCAATCAATCGCGCGTTGGGTCGTGCTGAATCCAGGAAAAACTCCCGCCGACCAGGCATAGAGTCCGCCGAAAATTAAGAAGCAGGTCAAGGCGACCATGGTGGGTGGTAGCACGGTTGTCAAGAAAGGCAAACTGGTGCCTTCCATCAGTCCCGATTCATCGAACATCGCATGGACGTTTTGAGTAAAGGTCCAAGAGACAAACGAACCCACGATCGCAGCTGACGTGATGAGCAGCCAGCCGGCAAAGGTACACCAAAATGCTCTGCGTCGAAGTCGCGCGCGCAGCTGTTGGCCGTCGTTCCAATCCAGCATGTCGGCCAGATGGGCATCACCGGCTTGCAATAATCGCTCGGCAACTGGGTCGGAGATTGCTACCACTGGGCCACCTGCTGATAGATGGGGCGAATCACCCACCAAGCGTATGCCAGGGTCAATCCACCGCCGACCAGTACCATCGCGGCACGTGGCAAGAGTCGTTCGAGCACGTAGTCATGTTGCCGTGATTTTTCCTCGTGGATCGCACTGGCATAACGTAATCTCGCAACCAATATTTCTTGGCCGGTGCCGCCGCTAAGGTTTGGCATGGTCACCGCAGCGTCCGAAAGAAGCGCGACGACCGAAGGCGACTCGAGCGTCAAATTGGCTTGTTTGGATAACTGATCATTGCCTGCCATCAGCGCGGCACCGCGGATCGCGTCGTCGGTGGGAACACCATGTTCGATCTGATCGGCCAATGATTGGCAAAATAATTGCCGCGCGACATGGTGTGGCATTTTTCGCTGCAGTGTCTTCCATGTGATCATGATGATTGCCAAGGCAACCAGCACGATCGGCGGTATCCACCAGTTTGTCTCCAGCCATCGGCTCAGGCTGACGACCCAAGGGTTCCAGGCAAAATCACGTCCATTGTTCATGCGTACCATCGGAGCCATCGCTCCGACCGCAACAATGTAGGCGATGGCCAGCAGGATCACTGGATAGAGCCATGTCAGCCGCACGGCGCGTGAGTGTTCGGATCGAGCGCGGAGCTGTTGGGCGACTTGGCTCAGCAATGATGGGTCGCCGCTTTTTTCGCACGCAGCCACCGCAGCGGAGGCTTGCGTAATCACCGGTGTATCGGCAAATCGAATCGCGTCGGACAGTTGTTCGCCACGTTCCAGTTTGTCAGCCAAGCGTGCGGCGACCTTGGTGATGCGTCCTAGCCGACGTTCACGCAATCGGTGCATCGCATCCACGATTGGCTGTCCAACTCGCATTGCGGCGGCAATTTCATCTAGCAAAGACGCCAGCTGCAAGTCGCTGAGTTGTGCCATTGAAGAAAAGCTCCGCCAGGTTGGGGGTCCAGCGACATCGGCCGAACGAGAGGAAAAGACGCGGTATTAGATTAGAAGGTTCCCACAGTACATGCAATCAAGCGACGGCCGATGCCGACAACTTGTCGGCCAATTATGAACAATCACCGGTGTACCGACGACGGCTGTGATCTGGCCACCGCAGGGAGGCGCGTCTAACGACGGGCTTGGTATTAACGCGTGGCGTCGGGTCGGCCGAGCACCCGATAGACTTCGTCCGCGTCGGTGACACCAGATTGGACCAAGGACATCGCCCGCTGGCGCAAGTCGATGTCACCGGCGGCGGTTGCCTTGGTTCGCATCGTCGATAGCGAATCGCCCCTGTGCAACGCTCCGATCATGGCGTCGCCGACGGGATCTTGACCATCAAGGGAAACACAGTTTGCGATCGGGATGCGACCGTGATAGCCGGTTCCCAAGCAGGTGTCACAGTCGTCCTGGCGATCGGATCCGCATTGCATGCACGTTTTACGCAACAGTCGTTGGCTGATGATCGTTCGGATTCCCGATTCGATGACATGCACTGGCACGCCGAACTGCGCCAAGCGTCGCAATGATGCGGCGACATCACTTGCGTGTAACGACGAGTAAACGAGGTGTCCGGTCAGCGAAGCTTGAAACGCCGCTTCTGCTGTCTCAGGATCACGCATTTCACTAACCAGAATCACTTCGCTGTCTTGTCGCACCGCACTGCGCAGCGCCGTAGCTAAATTCATTCCACCGCTGGGATCCAACTCGCTTTGACTGATCGAATCGATCAAGCTTTCCACCGGGTCTTCGATCGTCATCACGCTACGACGTGGATTCTCCGCAGCAATTTTTCGCAGTGCCGCGTACAGCGTCGTCGTCTTACCGCTACCGGCCGGCCCGGACAAAAAGATCGCACCGTCGGTTTGTTCACTGGATCGAGTCAGTGCATGGGCGACATCCTCGGGCAAACCGAGCGACTGGATCGAGTGGAAAGTTGCGTCGCGTCTTAGGAAGCGGACGACGGCCCGAGGTCCATGTACAGTGGGATAGACGCCCAACCGCATGGAGAGGTCCTGTTGGTCGCCGTGTTCCCATCGCACGCGACCTTCCATCGGTTCACTGCTCCGATAGGTGGGCAGATTCGCCAGAACCATCAATCGCGTCACGGGATTATTCTCACCACCGCCACGCAGAAAGTCTGAGACGGACAAAACGCCATCGATGCGGAACAACACCTCCCAACCATCTCGACGCGGGTGCAGGTGCAAGTCGCTCGCGTTTCGAGCGACGGCAAGCGACAAGAGCAAATCGACCGCCTGGACCGCAAAGTGATCGTCCAGCGGGTTCAACTCCGCTAATTCGACAGGGGGTGTGTCAGTGAAAGGTTTTGCCATCAATGACTGCGTGGAAATGAGAAACGGGGCAAAGCACATTTGCGGCACGAAGATCCAAGCGATGTTGGCTCAGCGTGATCCCGCTTTGAATCGGATGACACGCTCTGTGTGAACAGGATCTGTGTGAACAGGATCTGTGTGACAACGCACTTTGTGCCGCATCATTCTAGTCCAAGGCCGGTGATCATATGGGCAGGATGCGACTACACTGGAATGCTCGTTGGAGCGATTTCCTGATCGTTTCCAGGTGATCGCCCATCCTTGGCAGGAATTCATTGTGCGTGCCTCCTTGTTGTTTTCCGCGTCGACCGCACAGCCAACGCCTGTTGGTTCGTCGCGGCTGTGGATCATGTCGTTATGGGGCGTGCTGTTAGCCCTGATGCCCTTTGACGCTTCGGCGCAGGAGTCCGCCGGCCAGTCAACGAGCCAGAACCAGTCTCCGCCAGAAAAACTGACCGTTATGACATGGAATGTCGAGTGGTTTTACGACGAGCACGACGGCGACAATTTTAGCAAGCTGGCCAAGGAGAAAACGGCACCGACGCGAGGAGATTGGGATTGGCATCGTGACGCGGTGGCGCGCAGTATCAGTCGAGCCAAACCGTCGATCTTGGCGCTGCAGGAAGTCGAGAATCGACGCGTGTTGTGGTATCTGTCCCGGGCGCTGGATCGTGATTACAAGTTGGATTACACCGAACTGTGCGACGAGAGCACGGATCATTTCACTGAGCAAGACGTTGGTTTGATGTTTCGATCGCCCGTGGAAGTCTTGCAGACATCTCATTTTCGTATGACGTCGGCAATGAAGTCGACCGAGCAGTATTACGATTTGTCAAAACATATCCTCGCTGTGTTCCAGGTGCCCAACGGAACGGATCAACCCGAACATGTCACGGTGATGAACGTTCACTTGCGATCACGGGCCGAGGGCGAGTCGATTCGTGTGCGGCAAGCTCGACTGATACATCATTGGATCAAAGAGCGCGTGATAGCCGGCGAGAATGTGATTTTGTTGGGGGACACCAATACCGAAGAGAGTGGCGATACCACGCGATTGGGTAGCGATCTGGGGGTCGTTAGCGGATTGGAGACGGAAACGCCCGAGGACGACTTAATCGATTTGCATTTGCGGTTGTCACCACAAGATCGACGGACGCATTTATTGGCCGGCAAAGAATTTGACCGAATTTTTGTCAGCCGATCCTTGTTAGAGGACGATCCAGATCGACCCGATTTAGTGTTCACGTCGATCAAAGTCTTGAAAGAATTATCGATCCAGGGGGAAGCGGACAGCGAAGCGGAGCATTGGGAGCAGTATTGGAAACGAGCTGAAAACCAGCGTGATATAAGTGATCATTATCCCGTCCAGGCAACCTTTGAGATCCGATGAGCGAGACTGAACCGTTGCCAATCATTCGGTTGGACGATTTCCTTAAACGATGTGGCTTGGTCGGCACCGGTGGTGAAGCAAAGTTGCGAATCCAAGGGGGCGAAGTCACCGTTAACGGAATCGTCGAAACACGTCGGCGCAAGCAATTGACCCTCGGGGACGTGGTGGGTGCCGTGGGCGAATCGATCGAAGTCACGTCGGATTGTTTTGACTGACCGTTGCAGATTCACGCAGCGTGCGGGATGGATGCGGCAGGATGAGTTTGACGGTTGTTCCGGATTTGGAATGAGGCCGCCGAATTGACAAGAACCAACCGGGTCTGAACCGATCATCAGTTTGGATGACTACGATACAGCAGTTGTCCACGTGAACCATTCAACTACTCAATCAAAACACCATATCGTCTGACTACGGACAGCCGAAGGCGGAAGGAACTGCCTCACATGCAACGGATTGCAAACTACGCACGAGCCCTCATTGCTATGGTACTGGTTTCTGTCAGTGCAGGTACTGTTGCGGCTGATTGGCATCAATTCTGGAACAACGTTGACAAGGGATACCACCGCAACAATGCGTGGCCGGATCCGTTCAACGAAGCGGACGCGATGCATGTCGTTGCGCCCTTTGAAGTTATGAAACGAAACGGATGGCGATTGCATAATACGATCGGACACGAACTGTTTCGTAGCGGCGACGGAGCCTTGTTGGCGTCGGGAAATCAAAAAATTCAATGGATCGCGACTCAGGCACCGCCTCATCGTCGTGAAGTCTACGTGTTGCGTGGACGTTCGGACGTCGAAACGCAAGCTCGTGTGGCATCGGTCAAAACGACGCTCACGCGGCACACACGTAACGGCCCGATTCCGTCGGTCTTGGTTACGGATATCGAACCATCCAGTGCATCGGGTGCATGGGCGACGCAAATCAACCGTACTTGGTTGGAAGAGCTACCCGCACCGAGACTGCCTAATACCAGTGCCGCCGGTACAGCATCTGCGACTCAAGAATAGTCCAGGTTGCTGCTAGCAATCAACAAAACGCGAAAGCGACCTTGCATGGCAAGGTCGCTTTTTTCGTGGGAATCACGTCCGGTCCAACCCCATCGAACTGAAGTATTGGCGTCAAACGTCCGATTGCAACTATTGGAACAACCGTCAAATTCCGCAGCGGTGGTTCTTCGTTGTCTATTACCCAGAAAAGCGGCAACCATGTCAGGGGACATGTTGTGAAAACGAACATGAAAATTCGTAGGGCTGTACTTACCTCCCTACTGACAGGATCTGCTCTGGTTCTGTCGACCGGCTGCTCGTCTACCAGTGGCTTCTCTCTCGCGTCGGTGAATCCTTTTTCGCAGACCCGATCGACGTCAGCCAAGACGGGCGAATCCGGAATGCAATCATTCGCTTCGAAAACGAAGTCCGCATTAACCAAGTCCCGTGACGCAGTCGCTGGAGCGTTTACGCGAGACAGTCAGTCGGCCCAGGATTCGATTGTCAACGAGGTCAAGTCCGACGTCGATCCGCTACGGTTAGATCAGAAAAACGATATCGGGCCTGAGGTATTTGTAGCCAACGGTCGTCTCTGGGAGTCGACGGGCAATTTGCCCCAAGCAATGGAAAGCTACAGTAAAGCATTGAAGGTGCGGCCGAACGATGCTGCCGCATTGGCCAGCATCGCCCGTCTGCATTTTCGCCAGGGCAACCATGTCAAAGCGACAGAGTTCTTTCAGCAAGCCATTAAACAGAATCCAGACGACGCCAGCTTGCACAACGATCTCGGTTTGACGCTCAGCAAGGTCGGAAACGTCAATGCCGCATCGCAATCGCTGACGCGTGCGTTAGAGCTGTCGCCTGGCACATCACGATACGCAAACAATTTGGCAAGTGTGAAATTCGAAGGTGGCGATATCGAGGGCGCTTTCAAGGTGTTGTCAAGCTACAACAAGCCGGCCGTTGCCCACTACAACATGGCTTACCTGCTCCAGCAAGGTGGCAAAGTCACCGAAGCACGAGTGCACTTGCAGAAAGTAATCGAATACAAACAGCTTGGAACAACCGATTCGACGGTTGCCCAAGCGGTCAGTCGTTCGCAGGATATGCTGGCACAATTGGGCGTGCCAAATTCGGCAATCGCCTCGGATGTCAAAATTGCATCTTCCAAACCAACCACTGGTGGAGTGACAGCTCAAACCGTCGGCCAAAAGCTAGCTGCGGACAAGAAGATCAGCGCCTCTGTAGCGGTTGCGAAAACGCCGTCGGCCGATCCGCCATCGGCAACCTCGACGACCGTCGAAGCGAAAACCCAGACCGGTATTCCCACGTCGTTTGCGACAGCCCGTTTAGGGAGTAAAACGGTTCACACCGCTGAAAGTACACCGGTTGAAACCGTCAAAGAATCGTCGGCCCCAACCGAGTCTGAGACGTCGACCGAGTCTGGTACGTCGACCGAGTCTGGAACGTCATCAAGCGGCGCTCAGGGACCCTTCGCGCTGCCGCCCGGATTTGCGATGCCAACCCAATAAGCGGCAAGCGATTCGGCCGCTGCCGCATGATTCCGCGCGGACACGACCGATGCGGTGATTGACAAGCAAACAAACGAGCCTGTGATTGACTTCAATCACAGGCTTGTGTGTTTAAGCATCGGTAGCGTTGGATTCGTCCGCGGATTCCTCGCAAACCAGTGGTTCAGACGCTGGTACCTCGGGGTACGGTAATGCATCGCCGTTCAATTCGGCCAATGCATTTGCAGCGGCACGTTGCTCGGCATCCTTCTTGTTGTTCCCCCACGCAGCGCTGAATTCTTGATCGCCAATGACGGCGCAAATCAAGAATGATTTTCGATGGTCGGGACCCGATTCTTGTTTGAGACGATAGATCGGAGTATTGGACAATTCGCGCTGGGCATGCTGTTGCAGCGAGGATTTGAAATTGTTTGCACCTTGGCTCTCGACTGCGATGGCTACCTCGTCGGCCAACCACTTTTTCAATCGCTGTCGCACGACGTCCGGTCCACCGTCCAAGAACATGGCCGCGACAACGGATTCGAAAACGTCGCTGACAAGCGAACGTGGATAACTACGGTTTCGTGTCACGCCTCGACCGACGATCAAGCAACTGTCCAAGCCTAATTGGCATGCGAGTTTTCCGCACGAACGACGGCTCACAACGGCCGACTTGATCTTGGTCAAATCGCCTTCGCTGTACTCGGGATATTCTTCGAACAGCCAGTGACAGACGGTCAATCCAAGCACCGCATCGCCGAGGAATTCGAGCCGCTCGTTGCTTGCCAGTCGGTGCGACGCGCCCGATGCATGGGTCAGCGCCGACAACAGCAACGAGGTGTCCTTGAATTGGTAATCAATGAGTTCCTGACACCGGAGGATCTTGCTGGCTTGGTCACCGCCGTCGACCCCATCGACGTCGTCCACCAGATTGATCTCTTCGGCATCGGACGCTCGAGCGTGTTCCGATGAATTCACAGTCTGACCGTGTTAATTCTCGTGCCCGACAACACCCCTTTGGAGACGGTAACTTGCACACGGCAGCCCAGCGTTGGTTGGGTGCAATGACAGCAAGATTACCATGCCGAATGATCGGCGATGCGGTGACACGATAACGTACGGAGGTACCATGTCACACGCCGGCGATCGGGTTTCATACCCGCCCGCCGGTGTGCGACGACGAACCTAGGTTAGCAGCTGGTTGGGTGTCTGACCAGATTGTTTCAGCATGAAAGTCGTCAAGATTCCGTGGGGTCGACGCAGCGTCGTTACTTCGACCTGTTTTTTACATCGACCTGTTTCTTTGTCGTCGATTTGCGCTGGTTCATTTCCCTACCCGCATTGGCAATCACATTGTCGTCCTGGATGACAAGGTAATGTCCGTGATCGGAGGTGACGATAACCGCCGTTTCGTCCCAGGCATCGTGTTTCTCTATCCAGCGGGTCAGTGTCTTGAAGGCCGCTGCACCGCTCAGAACGGCACCGATACTGTTGTCGATGTTGTTGCTGTGGTTTGCCCAGTCAACGTCACCTGCTTCGATCAACAACCAAAATCCTTTGTCTGCATTTTCGAGTGTCAGCAGCGTCGCCTCGGTCATATCCGCCAAGTTGGGATTCTCTGCAATATCGGCGGCCGAGTATTTTTCGGTCCCCTTGATGTCGACGGTCGGATTGAATCCTCCATCAGCTGTTTGAAAAGGAAGGTGCCCGGCAACGGCCCCGTAAAACCCCAGCAATCGGTGACCCTGCTTGGCAGCCTTGCGTGCGTCGGCTAGCAGATTCTTGCGGCCCGATTTTCCTGGAGTTCGTTGCGAAATCAGGTAACGTCCGCCGTTTCTGACGTCCGCCTTCTTGAGATCTTCATCGTGCAAGTAGGGATTGCCCTGCATGAAGTTGTCGCCCTGAAGTTCGTCTGTCTCCTTCTTTTGGCCCCAGCCGCCGCCGATCAACACGTCCACCCCTGGTAGTGGATTGCGACGATGCGACGACGACGGCAATCCGATCAGGTCACGAGAAATGTCCTGGTAGTCTTTTCGTGTCACGTTGTTGGCGTAGACGGCGCCCGGAGTGGCGTGACTGACCGGGACACTGGTTACGATGCCGATTTTGAATTGACGCTGTTGTTGCAGTTCGCGGGCGATTGAGTACGTATGCGTTCCATCGACTGCAACGCCGATGGCCGCGTTGTACGTCTTGATTCCCGACGCCATGCTGGTTGCCGACGACGCGGAGTCGGTCACCGTGTGCGGTTGCTGCTTGAGCAGGCCGATCAAGTAATCACTGTCGGCTGTTTCGTGCCAAGGATCGCAACCGCCGTACTTGATGTCGTATCCGCCAGTCGCTTTGTCACCGGCACTGATCACCGTTTGCGCGTTGACGTCGATTTTTGCCCCGCTGAGCAAAGGACTGGTGCAAACCAATCCAAAATCGGTTTTGGTTTTTTCGTAGTCGAGGAAAGACAGGCCTG
>JABDKS010000124.1 GCA_013002105.1 Pirellulaceae bacterium
ATCGCGGAAGATTTTGGTTCACGAATGCGAAGGCGTGTGGGTCGTGTTGACCGAAATGCAGTGAAGAACCAACCATTACCGCATCGTAGGTTTCCACTGCAATTTCGTCTTCGGGTAGCTCCGAGACGTTGTACGTGTCGATTGCGATTGCTCGATCGCGAAAACGCTGAGCGATATGCTCGGCGATGCGCTCGGTTTGGCCTTCATGGGTGGAATAGACGATGAGTGCTCGCATGTCGGTCGCCTCGATGATTGGTGCGCCAAGCGATTGAGCCGGAATATCCTTGGCGAGTGATGGAGATCATGTGAGATCCCTCATGGACTATTTTTTCTTCGCGTCCTTTGGCTTCACTTTCAATGGAATGTGTTCTTCGTCGTTTGCCCGTAGCGTCTCATGACAACTCACACAACTGACGGTCAATTGATTGAAGGCTAGCGTGACACCGGCGAGGTTTTCGCGATCAGCATGGCTGACGATGTCATCGCAAACTCGCTCGAAGGTGTGCAGTTGGGAGCGGTAGTTTGGGTTTCGGCGACGCACGAAGCCTTCGACCTTATTCAACAATCGCATCTGGATGCCATGTTCTTTGATCGACTCGAAGTCGCGTGTGGCGAGACCACGCAGGATCGACTGCGTGTGGTCGAGCTTCTTTTCCATCCAAAAACTCATCGGTCGTTTTGCCATTTCCTGATCAGTAGCGTCATCCGTTTTTTTGGTTTTTGCTTGCCGGGTCTTTGCTTCTTGGGCGGACGATTTGTCCTTGGGTGGGTCTGCCAGCGCCACTGAACTGACAAACCCTGAACTGATAAACACGGTCGCTAGCAGAATGGAAAGTAGGCTACGCACAACGATCTCCTTGGATGTTCAATAAGTGTTCGCCTCCGGACGCAGCGTGTCGGACACATTCCCGGATGCCGCTGGAGGTTGCAAGTTCTGTGCCGGTGTAGGCTGCCGGGTGCCGAATGAAGTGCCGAATGACCGGCCAGCAAGCGTCGACGAATCGTTCCGCTGTTAATCTGCAAAGGATCGTTTGGTTTTTTGATCAATTGGCATTTGCTTTGCCATGATTTGTTTGACGTGAAGCCGGTTTGCCGGCCTGATGCCCGAGTCGCAGTCGAATTCTATTGAGGCGGTGTCGTGAACAGTCGTTCGATCCTTGTCCCAATCGACTTTGAGCCAGCCAGTTTGGCGGCTCTGGATTGGGCGGTTGCCGAAGCCAAGTTGCGCGGTGCGACGTTGGACTTGCTGCACGTCTGGGAGCCGAGCGTCGGTTATTCCGGTGAGGGGCCTGCGATACCATTCACAGGGGTGTTACCGCGTGAAAAGATCGAGCGAGGTCTGTCGGCACTGTCGTGCGAGCTGCCCTCAGAACGCGTTCGATATCACGTTAGCGACGGGCATCCGGCAGGCGAAATCACCAAGTCGGCTACGAAGCTGAAAAGCGAGCTGGTCGTCATGGGCACTCACGCCCGACATGGGCTCAGTCGATGGATCGTAGGCAGTGTTTGCGATGTCGTTTTGCGTGAGTGTCCCTGTCCGGTTTTGGTCTGCCGCGGCCCGACACGACAAAGCTAGTTTGCGACGGTTTGCATCCTTGCTCCGTACTGCACTGGAGAAACTTAGTAATACGGCATGTAGGGGGTTGGTTGATAGGCTTTGACGTCGTAATGGGATTGCAAGAACGCCACCAGATCCGTCAGTTGCGTGACGGTCATTTCGTCGTTGTACAGTCGCATCTTTGACTCGCCATCGGTTTTCACGTCATCGACGGCGTATCCAGTTGCAAAGCGATGGGATGGGTTAATGATCGACGTGACCAACTCGCCATAGGTGACCACGTACGGCTTATCTCCGCCCAACGCGATCATTTTGTCTTCAGACGTGGTCAGTTGCTCGAACTCAACGCCAGCAACGCTATGGCAAGCATGACACTGCAGTTGACTGAACCATTCCTGACCACGATCCGCATCACCCTCGGGTAAAGTGAATCCCTTTGCCGACTTAGGATCTGTCGAACACCCGATGGCTCCAAGAAGGAGTAGGATCGCCACGACGACATCTAGAGATTTTTTCATGGGTATGGCTTTCGTGTTGGCCGACATCCAAAAAAGTAGCAATCTGCGTACCGACGTTCTGGCGAACTGAATCGCCATGGCACACGATCGATAGGAGTCACTTATTCGCACACGTCGTGCCTATTCGCACGCTGGTTGTCACATTGGCCCACACTTGGAGACCCGGTGATTGGTGACCAGAATTTTGATCAAGCATGTTCTTTGGGTCGTAGGTTGGCGGCACGGTCACTCGTCTGCACAAACCAGAGTAAGATCGCGCCGATCAGGAACAAAGGCAGCAAACCGAAAATCGCGACGCGCGAGCTGCCGGTCACCGCGACGATGGCGCCGAAGAGAAACGTTCCCAGAAAACTGGTCGCCTTTCCCGAAAGGTTAAAGAAACCGAAGTATTGTGCGTTCTTGTCCTTCGGTATCATCGTCGCCATCAAGGAGCGACTGACCGATTGTGTCCCGCCGAGCACAAAGGCGATGACCATCGCGAGCAACCAGAATCCTAGTTTGTTGGTAACAGCCAGGGCGCTGACCAGGACGCCCGCCCAAACGACAAGGCAGGTCAGCAACGTTCCCTTTTGGCCAAACTTATCGGCACACCAGCCGACGATGATCGCGCCAGGCAAAGCAAGAAACTGAATCATCAGAATCACTGCCATTAGTTCGGCTTCGGGAAAGGCGAGCTCCTGTAAAGCAAACGTCGACGCTTGAGAGATGATGGTTTGGACACCGTCGTTGTAGAAGAGAAAGCTCAGCAGAAACAACGCGACAGCCGCGTGTTTGCGCAAGTCACGCAACGTTTTGGTGACATCACCAACGCTGCCGCGAATCGCCTGGCTGAGCGTGTGATCCGAGGGTGAATCAGCCGTATTGTCGCGTAGAACCAAGATCGCTGGGAGCGTAAAGATCCCCCACCAACATCCCATCAGAATGAGGCTGCACTGCAAACGGCTGGTCATCGTTGGCAATGCCAACCGATCTCCAAAATGGATGATTCCCATCGCTAATAACAAAGCGATTCCACCGCCCAGGTAACCAAGTCCGTAGCCCCAAGCCGATGCTGCGTTGACTTGATCATCGTCGACGATCTCGGGCAAAAATCCGTTGTAGACACCGAGTGAAAGTTCGAGCATTAGATTCGCGACAACAAATAGTGCTACGACGATGACGTACATTCTGGGTGGGACGACGCCAAGCAAGATCGATGCTACCGAACCGACCAGCGCGGTGATCGCTAGCAGTTGGCGTTTGCAGCGACGGGCATCGGCGATTGCGCCTACGATCGGCGACAGGACGGCACCCAGGAACATGGACGCGGAGATGCCCCACGCCCAAACGACGGCACCGACATGTCCCCACGACTCGGTCGGAAAGACCACGCGTTGGAGGTACGTAACCAAGACGGTGATCAGCAATGTTGTGTAGGCACTATTGGCCCAGTCGTACATCGCCCAGCACAAGACGGTCTTGTCGCGGAGCAGGTGACGACCGCCGGGTAGACGATCGCCGGATAGATGACTGGGGGAGTTGGCCACAGGTGACTCGCTGCAACGGTCGAAACAAGGTGCGCGTTACCCGAGAAAGGAATCGCGATGTTCCCCGTAGCGGCAAGTCACGTGCCACGCGGGGCCGGGTCGATGAATCGCCGCGACTTTCTGCGACAGCACGCAACGAGCGAGCGAAAACAATTCGGACGCGTTGGATCGCGTGGGATTGGCGTCGCTTAACGGTTAAAGACCCGGTTTTTGAAGGATTGCCATTGCCTGCGGCTGGTTCTGGGTTCGTTCAAGATTTTGTCGATTTCTTCGTCGGACATTTCCCCGTTTCCATCGGCGTCGATCTTCTGGAACTCGACCTCCTGATCCATGTCCAACGGCAGGACCGCTTCGTCGTCGTCGGCGTCGGCTCGGTCACGAGCGGCGGGGTTTTCTAAACCGAAGCTTTCTTCGGAGGGTCGGTCGCCGCCGGCATAGCGTGTGACCGATGTGGTGGGCGGTTGGCTGCGCGGATAAGCGCGATTGGGGCCAAATCGCCCGAGCGGTCCAATCGTTTGGAATCGTTCTTCGTAAAAGAAAACGCCGTGTGTTTCGAGGATCGTACCGCTTTGCAGCTCCAAACGAGCCAGTTCAGTGTTGTATTGCGACAAGGCTTGTGCCTCGGCGCTGACAGAATTGCCCCAGTCGACGATGGCTTGCAGGACGACGATGAACTGCACGATGCCTTCGTCGTACTGCGCCAACTGTTGTTCCAGATTGGTGCGTGCGGCGCGGCGGACCGCCTGAAAACGCTCGTATTGAGAATAGAACTGATCGAGATTACGCATGCTGAGCGCCAACAAGTGCTGCATCTGGTGCAGGCCCTGATCCAGGTTGGCGCGGTCGCGTTGAATAACCAGTCGCTGTTGACGCAACACCGCGCGTTCGCGACGCAGTCCAAGCGGCACTGAGAAATTGACACCTAATGACCAATCCGTAAAGTCGCCGTTGGTGCTGCGGATTCGATTTCCGGCCGGCACAATGCCTTCGAGCCCGTTCCAGCGATACAGTGCGATACCATCGAGTTGTGGTTTAGCATCGTTGCAAGCTTGCGCCAATCGTTGTTGGTCGGCTTCGAGAATCAGCTTCAATTCGATGATGTCGGGACGCTGGCGTTGAGCCAGTTCGTTGATTGCGACCCAATCGACTGCGATCCGTTGATCGACCATTGGCGTTACGGGAACGGTTCGCTGTGATTCGAATGGCGGCAATCCCATGATGTTCAGCAGCGCGGCTTGACGTTGCAGCACATTGGCTTCGGACGCCAGCAGACTCGCCTTGAAATTTTCAAGTGCCAATTGTGTTTGTGCCAGATCGCCCGCGTTGGCATCTCCGACTTCGACTCGGCTCTTGGTTCGCTCATTCGCAAAGGTAGCTTGTTGGACCTGTTGACGTCGGGCCCACAAATCTGTCTTCGCAAATACGAGCGACCAATAAGCTTCGACGACACCCTGTACCGAAGATTGCACCGCGTTCTTGTATTGAAAATAGGATCGCTCGGTGTCGATTCTTGCCAACACAATCGGTGCAAGGTTGACTGTCCTGCCGGCTCCGCGTAGCAGCGGTTGTGTGTAGCTGAATTCGGTTGCCGTGCGATCCGATGGATTCAGCGGCAGGATGCCCGGAGTAATTCGATTGGTGTTGGAGTTCACACCCAGGCTGGCCGTGCCGCCATAAACATTACGCTTGGTCAAACCAAAATCGAATCCATAGCCTTCGTTTTGTGTGCCGTTGATGATCGATTGGGTGGGATCGGTCGGATCGGGTTGTGCAGCAGGATTCTCGATCTGGTTCCAAACGTTGTTGGCAGTTACGTTTGGATCGAATGCTGCCCGCTGTTGGTCGATGGTCGTATTCGTGATGGCAGTGTCATAGATCGTACGACCACTGGAACTGGCTGACACGCCGCCAAGCACACGGACGACTTTGGAGTTTGCCAGCGTGATGTTGATGGCATCGTTGAGCGTCAGTTGCCGCTGCGGAAATTCAAATTGTGGATCGGAGACGGTGGCAGGCCGGGGGGTGACCGGCACGGGCACTTGCACCAACTGGTCGGGGCGACGAATGGCCAGACAGCGCTGTTCGGGCAGGATGGAATGACGTGGTGGATCTGCTTGGAGCGAGGCTGCGGATGCGAGTGATAACACAATCGCAAGGTGGCTCCATCGATTCGAATGCAATTTCATCATTTGTAGTCGCTTCGGACCTCCGATAGCGATGGGATGATGATAGGTCAGCGGGTCGGTATAAGTGGAATGCTGGGCACAGCGTCGCGGATACAAACGTGAGTAACCTGTCGATCAGGTAGAGTTTTCCGACCGTACCAATCATGCGTTCCGGGCTCCGGATCGATACCAGATCGCGGGTAATGGAATCTTCCAAACGACGCGTTTTGAGGCGGGAGAAATCGCGTCCTGCGGCACCGATGCGGTTTTGCTTTCGCAGTTGGGTTGTCGTTTTTCACATCGCGAATGCTGGCAATCGACTTCGGATTGACACAATTTCGCCTCGTTCGTTAAATTTCCGTCGGCGAGTTCAGGGATGGACTCCTTGCCTTCATAGCGGAGGTAGTCGACCGGATGTCGAGAGCTTGCCAACACAAGATCGGTGGAAGGTCTACCTGAAGATTGGTTGTGTTGAAACGTTCTTGACATCGAATAACATGTCCGATCTTCGGAACATGTTTGGGGAAGGAGTCCATCATGTTAGTGCTATCGGGAAAAGAGCAGCAGCGAGTTGCCTTTCCGAATTTCGGCATGACAGTTGAATTCTTGCGGGTCGAAGGAAGCCGCGTTCGCGTCGGTTTCGATGCCCCCAGTCATATCGGCATTCAGCGTGGTGAACAGGTTGAACAAATGGATCTCGCTGGTGACCGCCAACTGGCTGGTGACCTGGATGATTTCGGTGGCACGGAATCAAACCGCAAACGAAATTACGATTTTCGCAATCGACTGAACACCGCCAATATTGCGATGAACGTGCTTCAAAAGCAACTTGTTGCTGGTCTGGTTGACGACGCGGCAGCGACATTTTCTGACGCGTTGAAGATGTTCTCCGACGTGGATCACGTGGTATGCAACCGGTTCCCCGTTTCCGCGGCAAAGGAAAAGGAATCGGACGATCGCCGCGCCTTGGTGGTCGAAGGCAATGCCAATGAACGAGAGTTGCTCGCCGGCTACTTGCGTATGTGCGGTTACGTGGTCGACACGGTTCAAGACGGGATTGACGCGATGCTGTACTTGGCAAACCGTTCGCAACGACCGGACGTTGTTTTGCTGGATATGCAAGTGCCCCGCATGGACGGTGCCAATACGGTTCGTGCGATTCGCAGCAATCCAGCCTACCAAGACATCCGGATCTTTGCTGTCAGCGGTCTTAATCGTGCTTTGACGCGTGTTGAAATCGGACACGACGGGGGTGTTGACGGTTGGCTTTTCGAGTCGCTTGAACCGGCAGCGTTTGCCGATGAAATCGATCGATGTTGCCCCACGGTTTAGATCGTTGCTCCACGTTTTTGATATCGCGCCCACGGCGGTCGCTATCGGCACCACGCTTTCATTGCAGTTATTACGTTGGCCGCAGGACGCCAACACAACGTCACGGATTTAGTTAAGAGCATGGAACGAACACTGGATCAGCTTCAAGTCGCTGCCTTAATTTTGGATACGGATTATCGAATCTGTAGCTTTACATCAGCTGCGACGGAACTCTATGGCCTAATCGAATCGGACATCGGCCGACCGTTAGCTCAATTGCGGCCGCTGGTTCAAGACATGCCGCCGATTCCCGCCATTGCGTCACTCGATCGCGATCATCCCGTCGAGGATTTGGTTCGCAGCGAGACAGGCAAAACATTTATACGTCGTGTGTCACCCTTTGAGCAGATTGATGGCAGCGCTGGCATCGCGATCACGTTTGTCGATGTGACTCGGTTTTATGTGAGCCAGGACGAGGTTCTTTGTTCGCACAACGAACTGGAACAGCAGAGTCGACGTCTCAATACGATCACGGATGCGACGCCGGCGATGATTGCTTATGTCAGCACCGACTTGCGTTACGAATTTGTGAATCAGCGGTACGCTGATCAGTTTGGAAAAACCCCGCAAGAGCTTCGCGGGCAAGACGTCGCCGGAACACTCGGAAATGACAGCTTTGGAGAGGTCAAACGGTATTTGGAGGCGTCGCTGTCTGGCACGCAATCAACATTCAAGACGGAGTTGCAGATACAGAGGGACGGCAGCAACGTTTTTGAGGAAGTCACTTTTGTTCCAGATACCGACGATGCGGGTGTGGTGGTCGGTTGCCATATTTTTGCAATCGACATTACGGAGCGAAAACACTCCGAGCTAGCGATCGCGGACCGCGAAGAGCGACTGGCGGCGGTAACTGAGAGAATGTCGCTAGCGATGGAAGCGGCCGGAATGGGATCGTTCGAATGGGACCCCAAAACGGACTCGGTCCAGTGGGATGAACAGCATCTCGCCATTTCCGGCCTTCGGAACCACAAAGACACGCGTGGAAAAGAGTTTTTGCATCTGATTCACCCGGAGGATGTTGCCCAGAATAAAGAACTGATTGAACGCGCGATTGCGACACGCGGAGACTACGCAGGCGCCTTTCGAATCATTCGTCCCGATGGTGAAACCCGCTGGCTGGCGGCACGGGCCAGAATGGTACCCAGTCGAGACGGTAGCGGCGATCGCTTGGTTGGACTGAACTGGGATATCACAGACCAAAGAAACTCTCTCGAACAAGTCAAGCTTGCCGAAGAACGCTTACGCTTGGCAGCCGAGGCGGCCGGTTTTGGAACCTATCAAATCGATCTGGTTACCGGTCGCACCTATTGGTCAGCGGAGTACAAAAATCTGGTCGGTGCGAGCGACGACGCTGATAAGAATGTCCGTGCGGCGGAGGTCGCTGATTTTGTTCATCCAGACGATCGAAAACAGGTGGCACGACACCTCTCGCGGGCAAAACGTGCACTCGATGGTGGCATCCATTCGTTCACGCACCGCATCCTGTTGCCCGATGGTTCGCAGCGATGGGTGCGGCGACAAGGTCAAACGGTACTCTCACCATTGGACGGTCAGCCGATCAAAATTATCGGGACACTGCTTGACATCACGGCTCAAAAGGAAGTTCAGCAATCGCTCGAAGAAGCGCGTCGCGTGGCGGAAGCTGCGAATGAATCCAAGTCCGAGTTTTTGGCCAATATGAGCCACGAGATCCGGACGCCGATGAGCGCGATCATGGGTTACACCGACATACTCAGTCGACAGTTGACGGATCCCGACGATATCAAGTGCGCATCGGTGATTCGCCATAACGGAAAATTCTTGCTGGAAATTATCAACGACATCCTTGATATATCAAAGATCGAAGCCGGAAAGTTGGAGCTGAATAAGAAACGCTTTCGACCGGACCGTTTGGTCGCTGACGTTTGCTCACTGATGGAGATTCGCGCCGCGGAAAAAGGGATCCCGCTGGAAGTGTCCTTTGATGGAGAGATTCCGAAAACAATTCGTAGCGATGACAAACGCTTGAAGCAAATTCTGGTCAATCTGATCGGGAACGCTCTGAAGTTTACAAAATCGGGGACGGTGCATTTAGTCGTTTCGTGCAAAAACGCTGATCAGCCCACGACGATGCAATTCGACGTGATCGATACGGGCATCGGGATGGACGCCAAACAACTGAAAAATCTTTTCGTACCGTTTACGCAAGGTGATTCTTCGGTCGTTCGGAAATTCGAAGGCACCGGACTCGGGCTCAGTATCAGTCAGCGGTTAGCCAGAATGTTGGGTGGGGAAATCACTGTCGAAAGCACTCTGCGAGTGGGAAGCCGTTTTACGCTTGTCATTGATACCGGATCGCTCAAGAACGTGCCCCGAATCGAACCGGTGCTCAGTACGTCTCGGATCGCTTCGCCGGCCAAACCTTCTCAACGTCCGGACCTGCAAGGTCGAATCCTGGTTGTCGACGATCGGCGCGACATGATTTTTCTGACACAGCATTTAATCGAAGACGCGGGCGGAACGGTCGTGGCGGCCGAGAACGGTTCAGTGGCGATCGAGAGAATCGAGGAAGCCGAGAAAGCTGGACGTCCTTTTGATTTGATCACCATGGATATGCAGATGCCGGTCTTAGATGGGTACGAGGCCACGCGACGGCTTCGTCAGGCCGGTTGCGAGGCACCGATCATCGCCGTCACGGCGCACGCGATGCAGGGCGACCGTCAAAAGTGTATCGAGGCCGGCTGCACCGACTACATCACCAAACCCTTGGATGGCCCAAGTTTCTTGGCGCTATTGGCCGAGCACCTGAAGAGGCGTCGTCGCGGTGGTCGCCGGCATCATACAAACGCACCGCCGAACGACAGTAGCGTGAACACCACGGGACCATCGTCCGATATTTTGGTAATCGACGACGCCCAGGATGCATGCGGTTCGTTGAAAACGCTGCTGGAATTCAGTGGTCACCGGGTCGATGTAGCACATGATGGTCAAACGGGCATCGACAAAGTGACCCAGCAAGCTCCCGCCGTGGTGATTTTGGATTTGGGTCTCCCGGACATGAGTGGATTTGACGTCATCAGGGCGTTGAAGCAGAACGACGCATTGAAGGAAACCGTTTTCATCGCTGCGACAGGACGCGAGAACGAATCGGAAACGCGCGCCGCCGGTTTTGATCACCATTTTGTCAAGCCGATTGACATCGCGAGGCTGGAGTCGTTGCTCGATGACCACTTTGCAAATCAGTTGGTCGGAGCGACTCGCTCATAAGGTTTTTGCACGGCAAGAATGGACTCGATTGAATCCATGCTGCATGAATCCATCAAACGCTCTGATATTCCAACGCGGCTTTTGCCTTTGCAAAATCAGTTGTGTCCTCCACGACCTCGCCATCACGTAGCACGATGGTGCGTTTGGCGTTGCGTGCAACGTTTTGATCGTGGGTCACCAGCACGACGGTAATTTGACGGTCGTCATTGAGCTCGTGAAACAGCGAGATGACTTCGCGACTTGTTTTGGAGTCAAGGTTTCCGGTTGGTTCGTCAGCCATTAGGATCGAAGGTCGATTCACTAGGGCGCGAGCGATCGCGACGCGTTGTTGCTGGCCGCCGGAGAGTTGTGTCGGATGGTGATCGAATCGGTCTCCCAGCCCGACCTTATCAAGCATTTCTTTGGCCCGCTGGCGTCGTTCGCGAGCGGGAATGCCGCGCGAGTACATCAGCGGCAATTCAACATTCTCCAGGGCCGATGTTCGATTGAGAAGATTGAAGCTTTGGAAAACGAAGCCGAGTTGCTTGTTGCGAATTTTGGCTCGCTGGTCGCGATTCATCGTTGCGATTTCTTCGCCGTCCAGCTTGTAACTGCCTTGGGTTGGTCGATCCAGGCAGCCTAAGGTGTTCATCAAGGTTGATTTGCCACTGCCCGACGGTCCCACCAGAGCGATGTATTCACCAAGTTCAATATCCAACGTTAC
The DNA here is from genome assembly GCA_013002105.1 of Pirellulaceae bacterium. The sequence goes on from JABDKS010000124.1 coordinate 11,088, forward strand.
GGTACGCAGCGCGTGCACCATGACTTCTCCCAAGTCATAAACACGACGTACGTCTCGCAATTCGATCAATGCCATCCTCGTTTACTCGTATCGCAGGGCATCGATGGGATCGAGCTTGCTGGCGCGGCGAGCTGGATAATAGCCAAAGAAAACACCAACGGCGGCGGCGAAACCCATCGCGACGATGGCTGCGGGAATCGAAACGACCATGGGCCACTCGGTGCCCGGCTTGTAAGCGTTGATCAGGACAGTTGCACCCAAGGAGGCAGCCGTCCCAAGTGCCAGACCAATGGCACCACCGATGCAGGACAAAACCACCGACTCAATCAAGAACTGCCGCAGGATATCTTTTCCACGAGCTCCGATTGCCATCCGAATTCCGATTTCGCGAGTACGCTCGGTGACCGAAACCAACATGATGTTCATGATTCCGACACCGCCGACGACTAACGAGATACCCGCGATCGCTGACAGCATCAGCGTTAGCGTGCCCGTGATGATGGCGAGCCCCGCCGCGATTTCGGTCGTGTCCTGAACGCGAAAGTCGGGTTCTTCGCCGATTCCCACGTCATGCCGTTCGGTCAACAGAGTGTCAATTTGTTTGGTCGCGTTGGCCATCTGCTTAGTGCTGCGCGCCGACACCATGATTGCGTGAACATTATCCAGTGGCGAACCATTGATTCGTTTGCGGACCGTCGAGTGAGGCATCAAGATCAGATCGTCTTGGTCGTCGCCTACCATGTTGGCGCCTTTTTTCTTCAGGACACCGATCACGCGGAAAGGCACGGTGTTGACACGAATGGTTTGGTCGATCGGATTGGTCGTGCGAAACAATTCGGGGATCAACGTGTGGCCAATGACGCAGACTTTGGCGTTGGATTCGATATCCTGCCGGCTAAAAAAGCCACCGGCATCCAGTTCCCAGTTGCGGACAGTCAAAAATCCCGGGCCGACCCCCAACATCTCCTTTGGATTCCAGTTCTCGTTGCCGTAGATAATTTGGCCACCGGTCCAGACCACGGCGGAGGATGCCAGCACATCGGGGCATTCTTGTTCGATCGCGTCGGAATCATCGGCCGTCAGTGTTGGCGCCCCGGAACGCCGCACACCGCCTTGTTCGGTTTGTCCGGGCAGGACCAGGATCATGTTTGTTCCGAACGCTTCGAATTCTCCGCTGACCAAACGACTGGCGCCTTGACCGATCGACACGATCGTCGTGACCGCCGCGATGCCAATCACGACACCGATGATGGTCAAGATAGCGCGCATCTTGTTTTTCAACAGAGCTCGCAATGCGATTCGGACGGTATCGAGAAACGACATACGGGGCTAGCTCTTCTTGCCCTTGACGACTTGATCGCCTTCTTTCAAATCTCCGGACAGCATTTCGGTGAAACTGTTTTCGGAAAGTCCGGTTCGAACTTCAATCGCTTTGAGTTTTTCGCCATCAACGATCCAAACGTGACGCTTGTTGCGATCCTTCTTTGCCTTTGCCTTTTCGGCCGCGCTGAGTTGCTTGTTGTCGTCCTCCTCCTTCTTGTCTTTCTTCCATGCTGTCCCATCGACCAACCCCTTGTCTTCTTCGCGTACCAATTTGACGTCGCTGGGGAAGAAACGCAGCGCGGTATTGGGGATTTTGGGGACATCGATAGTCGAATCGACCTCGAATGAGATGGTGGCGGTCATACCGGGCAGAAGTTTCAGTTGGGCATTCGCAGCGGCGATCACGACCGGGTAGGTCACGACATTCTGGGTCGACACGCTGCTAACACGGATTTGTTCGATCTGGCCCTCAAACACTTCTTCGGGATGGGCATCAACCGTGAACGTGACCGGGCGATCTTCGTCTTTGGCTTTCTGAATCAGTCCAATATCCGCTTCATCGACCGAGGCGAACACGTGAACCTTTTTGCGCAAGTCGGGTGCGACAATGAATAGTTCGGGCGTCTGGAATTGCGCCGCCAGGGTTTGACCTGGATCGATCTTGCGATCAATGACGACGCCATCGACTGGTGCCGTGATCTCGCAGTATTTCAGGTTGGCTCGCGAAGTTTCCAACGATGCACGAGCCTGCAAAATCGAGGCCTTGGAGAGTCGACGCTGTGCCTGCAGCGACTTGACTTCATAAGTCAGAACATCCATTTCGCGATCTGACAAAAAGTCTTTGTTTTTGTCTCGCAGTCGCTTGCCGCGCTGATAGTTGTTCAACGACTGTTGCAACTGCGCCTCAACACGCTGAAGATCGGCTTCGCGAGTGGCCAAAACGGCTTCGTCACGATCGACGTTCGCCTTGAACAATCGGGGGTCGACGCGAGCCAGGATGTCGCCTTCTTTGATTTCGTCGTTGAAATCAACATTCAATTCGACGATCGGACCGGACACGAATGATCCGACCGAGACCGACAAGACCGGCTTGATGGTTCCCATCGAGTTGACGTACCGGGTGATGTCGCCCGTGGTCACTTTGGCAGTTTCCCACTCGACCCGATTTCGTTTTTCCCAATAAGCGCGCGCCGGTTGGTAAGCCGCAGCGCCGGCGGCCCCAATCACGCTTAACACAATCAGCGTTTTGACAATCGTTTTCATTCAGTTTGCGAAGGTTGTAGTGGCGCGTCGCTTGCACGTCGAAGGCGACTCGCTCGATCGATCTCGGTTGCACCATTCAGTCTAGCTGCTCTGGCCCAAGAGGCCGAAATTGTTTTCGTATTGTTTCGTTAGCGTGGAATCAGACGTGTTCTAGCGAGTCGCCCAAAGTTACTCGCTGATACAAAGTCAGGTGGGACGTCCTGGGGGATTCGGCACAGGGTCATTTGCTGACGTTGTAAACCGCGTGACAGTCGAGATCGAACCAGAGAAGATCCGAGCCGAGATCGAATCCAAGATGATCGAACCATCGTTGGCCAGGACCTGTTGGGGTGATTGCGAAGAGCATTTCAGGGTCTGGCCAGGACCGGTCCCGGCCGTCGAATAGGCCGACTCGATTTCCAAGGTGGGCGGCTTGGCGTAATCCATGGTGACCGGGCCCAGTCCCACTGTCCCATTGACCCACTGTCCCGCTGTCCCGCTGGCCCATTGTTCCACTGGCTCAGCGGTCTGGCCTGTCATGCGGTCTGGCCTGTCACGCGGGCTGGCTTGTCACGCGGGCTGGGCGAGCCTCTGACGCGTCCGCATCGTGCCGATGCGATGGATCAGGCCGCAAAATACTCGCACAGTTGCGTTCGTGGCCCCACCGCGATGGGGCACAAAAATTCGACAAACGCCGTCCTCTACGATCGTCCCCTTTTTTGCTATTCTCCACAGCAATTTGCACGCCCGATGTTGCGCCGGACACGCCGGTCAATGTTCCAACGGGCAAATTGCAACGTTGACCCTCAAGCTGAATTCCCCCCAAGCATCGCTGGAATCCCCGTGCCACGTCGCGACGACATTAAAAAAATATTGCTGATTGGAAGCGGACCGATCGTTATTGGTCAGGCCTGCGAATTCGATTACTCGGGTACTCAAGCTTGTAAGGCCCTCCGCGAGGAGGGCTATGAGGTTGTTTTGGTCAATAGTAACCCCGCGACGATCATGACCGATCCGGCGATCGCCGACGCGACCTACATCGAACCGCTGACTTGGCAGGTGGTCGAAAAGATCATCGAAAAAGAACGCCCCGACGCTTTGCTACCGACATTGGGCGGTCAAACCGGTCTGAACACCGCAATGGATCTGGAGGCCAATGGCGTCTTGGAGAAATACGGCGTGGAAATGATCGGGGCTCGCGCCGATGTGATTGCCAAAGCGGAAGAACGAGATCAGTTCAAGGCAGCGATGGAAAAAATCGGGCTGGACGTCTGTTTGGGCCGGACCGTGCATACCTTAGAAG